>CAYUZA010000009.1:0-32790 GCA_964449535.1 uncultured Saprospiraceae bacterium | reverse complement strand
GGAGGAGGTAGATAATCCCCTTCAAAGGCGCCAAGCTGAAGACATGGCGCTACAATCCTCTAAATGGAGACCATCTATCCTATGACGAATCCATGTAGACCGGTCACTTCAGGGCCGGGCCAAAAGGAGAATACCCTTCGAATCCTCAAAAATCCTGGTACACCCGATACACATTGCTTCGCAGCGACACCATGAACGTCCTGCTATCCGGCCAGCCGGCCCCTTCCGTAGTCTCCGTGCGATGCTGATAGCTCACGCCCACCTGCAAGTTGTACGTAGGATTCACCACATAGGCTGCGCTGGCACGCCAGTAGCGGATGTTACCCCGCGCCCCCTGCCCGATCTGGATGCCCGTGTTGCCCACCCGCTGGTCGAAGGAGACAAAGACATTGTTGCCATAACTCACCGAGTCCACATCGCGGCCCAGCACGCCATAATGATACGCCCCATCCACCAGCACCCTGCGCCAGCGATAGTGGGCATGCAGCAAGCCCTCGCGGAAGTTGCCACCCCACGGATGCGCCAGCGGCTGCGCGTAGTGCGCCCAGTTGGTGAGCACCTTGCGGTGGCTGTAGGTATACGGCCGCGCCACGTTCAGCTCGGCTCGCAGGAACAGGTTGTCCACCCCGAAGGCATCGCCCCATTTGGCACCCACCTGCCCGGCAAACATGGTACGCCAGTCCTGCTCGCGCCAGTTGCGGATGGTGGAGAGGGTGAACTCGTCAAACAGGAACTGCCCATACACCAGCAAACCGTTGCGGAAGCGGTAGCTCGACTGCGCCCCCATCAGGGCGTTGCCGCCCGTGTAGCCCTGCGCGAACTCGACAGGCCGGTAGAAGATGAACGGGTTGAAGAAATTGACATCAAAGCCATAGCGCCTCAGCTCATCGCCCCACATGATGCCTTCGATGACGGTGATGTTGAACCGCGGGGTAGGCTGGAAACTCAAGAGGTGGAACGACATGTACTTCTTGGCAAACACCCCATCGATGGCCACTTCGGGCCGGATGTCGTTCATCACGGCCCACAGGTTGATGTAGCGGAACTTCCAGAAGCTGGTCTCCAGCCGCAGGAACGGGTAGTTCATGCCCGCATCGCTGAGGAACATGCTGCGGTACCCTTCGCCCACGTGGTGCTTACCATGCCCCAGGTAGAGGTGGAAGATGCGGTTGGGCGTGTAGGCCACCTCGCCCGCCACATAGGTGACGTCCCATTCGTAGTCGCGGCTCTTCGCCAGCCACCAGCCGGGGGTCACGCGGTTGATGCGGGTGAAGTCGTTGACATGCCGTGGAAAGCGGGCCTGTGCCGTGAGGGCGGTAGAGGTGATGTGCCAGTGATCGGTGAGGTGCGCCTCGAAGGTGACACCCCGACCATTGATGTAAGGCGTGTCGTCCAGGAAGGCATCGGTGCCACCGGAAAAATCGACCACCGGGTTGAGGGTGAACCAGTAGTCGGTGTCGCGGGCCTGCAGGGCATGGCCGAAGAAGAGGGATTGGTACAGAGCCGAGCGGCCGGTGGTATCACTCCAGCGGAGGGACTGCCTGCGATCGTACCGTTGCACTTCGTTCTCGCGCCACGGCAGGAAGCCTGTATGTTGCGCGCTGTCGGAGCGGAGGAGTCCATTCTCGTACCAGGCCCTTTCCTCCGGGTTGATGGGCACGGTGGGAAACTGCGCCTGCAATGCTACCGGCAACAGCAGGCATACGAGGAGATATTTCATGGGGGAAAGATAGTACATCTGTTGTGAGTTGTGCGTTGTCCGTTGCCCTTCACCACGTCATGCTGAGGGAGCGAGAGAATCTAAAAGTGGATGAAAAGTCTTTATGCGACCGAATGCATCTCTGGATGGGGAACGGAATCCCCTCTTACCGCTCACTGCGAGGCTGTGAGATTTGCAAATAGCATACAATCAGCTGGATAGCTAACATATCAATCAAGTGAACCCGTATCACAGCCGTGGCAGTCTCCTGAATAGAAACGGCATCCCCAAATAGGAGATTGCCACGGTCGTTCCTCCCTCGCAATGACGATGGAATGAGGACGATAGACCGCAGACGACAGACGATGGAACAGACCAAGGACCACAGTTCAGCAAAGTCAAGAAGCGTAAATTTTCAATCTTGTAATGTGCTACCTGACCGCGAAGGAGCTTCCCCCTCCCTGAGGGGGTGAAGGGGGAGGGTTTCAAGCACAATATTCTACCATAACAATATTGCAGACCAGACCCAAAAAAGTGCGACCTGAACAGCCACCAACGCTAACTCCCCTTCCCGAGTAAGGGGGAGGAGGTAGATAATCCCCTTCAAAGGCGCCAAGCTGAAGACATGGCGCTACAAATCAACCTATAGAAATACCCTCTACCCTATGACGATCCCCAGTTACACGATTACACAGTTACACAATTCGACAACCGAAGAAAGGACGATGGACTACAGACGATGGACGACAGAGACCCACAACCCACAACCCACAACGCACAACCGAGAACCCACAACCGAGAACCCACAACCCACAACCCAATTCGACACACAAAAACCCCCATTCAACGCCTCCACCATTCATTTTATCGACAATAAATCACCTATCCATAACCGTGAAACCAACCCCATACCCCATCTTTGCAGCGCACTGCCCCAGCCACACAGCCGCCTTACCGACTGTGACTGAGAAGGCGAAGCTGTGGGGGGAGGAGACGATAGACGGTGGACGATGGACGATGGATTTGGGACGATGGACCTTCCAACCGTCATGCTGAGGGAGCAAGAGAATGCAGAGGCGAAGAATAAGCTTGGATGCGACCGAATGCATCTCCGGATGGGGAACGGAATCCTAATCAGGAGATCCCACGCCTAAGGCGGGCAGGCTTCAGTCGGCAGAGAGAATGGGTAATGAATCTAGTTAATTGCAGCCTCCTTCAGGATGACGCACCTACTACAAACCGTCATGTTTAGGAAAGCACTGCATGGAAATAACCCATGAAACAAACCCTCAAATCCTTCCTCCAAAAGAACTTCGCCTCCCTGGCATTCTTCTACCGCTACCTGCGGCACCGGCTCATCATCATGCTGGTGGTGAGTGTGGTGGTAGGGTTCATGGACGGGCTGGGACTTACTATGTTCATTCCTTTACTGGAATCAGTAGGCGGCAGTAGCGGCAACGCGGAAAACCTTGGCAAACTGGGCTTCATCATCACCGGACTGGAATCCATCGGCATCCACATGACACTCACAGCGGCCTTGATGACCATGTTGTTCTTCTTCGTGCTGAAGGGATTGGCCAAGTATGGGCAAGGCTACCTGGTGGCCATCTACCAGCAATACTTTACCCGCACCATCCGCTTTGCCAATATCAATGCCTTGGCACAATACGACTACCAGGCTTTCATACAAGCCGATGCCGGCAGGATACAGAATACCCTGAGTGGGGAAGTGCAGCGGGTGGTGGTTGCCTATTTGAAGTACACCCGTATGTTACAGGCCGCCATGATGGTAGTGGCTTACCTCTTGATGGCCTTTTTGGCTAACCCGGAATTTGCCTTGTTGGTGGCCGTGGCCGGGGGACTCACCAACTTCCTGTTCTCAAAAATCTACCGCAACACCAAACAACAATCCGGTGCTTTGGTGCAGAGCAACAGCCGCTTCCAGGGCCTATTGATACAAATGGTGGCCTTTTTCAAATACCTGAAAGCTACCGGCTCCGTCTCCGGGTACAGCAACTACCTGAAACAGCAGGTAGATGCCATCGAGCAGAGCAACAGACGCATCAACCTCATGCTGGCCGTGGCTACCGGCATCCGCGAACCCTTGATTGTGGGGGTGGTGGTGGGAGTCATCCTGTTGCAGGTAAATGTATTGGGTGGCGCGCTGGGCGCTATCCTCCTAAGCCTCGTACTGTTCTATCGTGCACTCACTTCAGTGATGACCGTACAAAGCGAGTACAACAACTACCTGGCGCTATCCGGCAGCTTGTTCCACATGGAGGCTTTCATTGAAGAGTTGCAGCAGCACAAGGAAACCCAACCGGTTCTTCCCTTCCCGGGCCTGACTACCGGCATGGAGTGCAGACAAGTTTCCTTCTCCTATAGCCAAACGCTAGTGCTGCGGAGTATCGATCTGCGCATAGACAAGAACGAAACCATTGCCCTGGTAGGAGAAAGCGGCAGCGGTAAAACCACCCTGATGAATATGCTGAGTGGATTGATACGACCTACCAAGGGTGAAATAAGCATTGATGGCCGCGACTTGTTTGCCTACAACCTGCCTTCCTACCAGCAGCGCATTGGTTACATCACACAGGAGCCGGTGATCTTCGATGATACGGTATTCAACAACGTCACCTTCTGGGCCGAGCCGACACCGGAGAATCTGCAACGCTGCTGGCAAGCCCTGGAGCAAGCCAGTGTGAGCGATTTTGTGCGTACGCTACCCGATCAACTCCAAGCTCGACTGGGCTATAACGGTATCAACCTGAGTGGCGGGCAAAAGCAACGCATCTCCATTGCCCGGGAATTATACAAGGAAGTGGATTTCCTTTTCATGGATGAGGCCACGAGTGCATTGGACTCGGAAACGGAGAAGATGATACAGGAGAATATCGACCAACTCAAAGGCAGATATACTATCCTCATCATTGCCCACCGCCTCAGTACCATCAAGAATGCCGATAAGGTGGTGGTGATGAAGGAAGGCAAGATAGATACGATAGGTACCTATCAGAATTTGATACAGCAATCCGGCTCGTTCAAGCGGATGGTTGAATTACAGGAACTATAATGTCACAGCTTAAGAAGCATCTCAAGTATACCTTTAAAAATTGGCTACGTGCATTTTATCAGCGCACTCGATTGTGTTTTTTGGGTAAGAGAGTTTGGATAGACAGGAATGTAGAATTTATGCGTTTTCCTGCCAACATCACTATAATGGAAGATGTAATTGTGAAGGAAGGAGCTCGTATATGTTGTTGTAATGCTGAGGCTAGAGTGAGCATAGGTGAACGCACTACAATAGGTTACCACACATTTATTTTTGCCTCGGAAAGAATTATAGTAGGTGATGACTGCCTTATTGCACCTTTTGTATACTTGGTAGATAGTGACCACGGCATTGAAAAAGGCAAAAACATTAACATTCAGCCAAACTCTACGGCTCCGATAATAATTGGGAATGATGTTTGGATTGCTAGTAATGTAACCATCCTAAAAGGAGTGAACATTGGAGATGGAGCAGTTATAGCAGCTAATTCCGTGGTGAATATGAACGTTGGGTCTAATGAAATTTGGGGTGGAAGTCCCGCAAGAAAGATTGGTGAGCGCCAATAAAACAGGAGTAATTATTCTTTCACGGTATTCATCGACTCGTCTACCTGGTAAAGCTCTAAGAAAAATAAAGGGTAAAAGCATCTTGAGTTATATTATTGAGCGGGTAGAGCAGGTGATACAGAGAGAAAATATTGTTCTGGCCACCAGTACTGCAGCCAGTGATGATGCCATTGCCGCATTTGCAGAAGCAGAAGAGGTGAAATGCTATCGTGGCTCCCTTGAAAATGTGGCACAACGATTTTATGAAGCAGCAGAAAGTTTAGGATGTGAATATGCCTGCCGAATAAACGGGGATAATGTTTTTCTTGATTCTGCCATTCTGTGGGAAATGATAATGTTGGCCGAAACTAGGAAATACCGTTTTCTGAGTAATGTGAAAAATCGCACCTTTCCCAAAGGAATGAGTGTGGAAATAGCAGAAATGAACTATTACCGGGAATGTTTACCTACCATTATGGCTGAAGAATTTTACAAAGAACACGTAATGGTGTATTTGTATGAAAGAGATGGGAGGGAGGCACATTTTTATCTACAGAATTTGGCACTGCCTGAAGCTGCCGGTATACAGCTAGCGCTGGATACTCCTGACGATTTTAGGCGAACCGAATGGATATTAAATAACATCCCTGAACCACATTATAAAGCGGGAATGGCTGAAATACTGAAATTGTACAAGCAATATGAGAAACAAGTTTAAGGGTAAGCACGGACCACTATTAATTGCCGAAATAGGCGGAAACCACGAAGGAGATTTTGATTATGCTAAAAAGCTAACTCAGCTGGCCATTGAAACGGATGTGGATATGGTGAAATTTCAGATTTATACTGGTGATTCATTGGTTTCAAGGTTAGAAAGCCCCATACGCAATAATCACTTTAAAAAATTTGAACTAAGTCGTGAGCAACACCTAGCGCTTGCAGAGTTGGTAACTAACGCAGGATTGAAATATACCTCCTCGGTTTGGGACTTATCTGCTATTGAATGGCTTGATGAATATATTCCAATTTACAAAATAGGTAGTGGTGATCTTACAGCCTATCCGGTATTGCGGGAAACAGCCAAGCTAGGGAAACCAATAATTCTTTCGACTGGATTGTCAACGGAAGCAGAAGTATTAGAAGCGATTTCCTTTATCCAAACTGTAAATGAGGATTATAAAAAACCGGAGATGCTGGCCATTTTGCAGTGCACTAGTATGTACCCGATATCTTTGGCAGATGCCCACCTGAACGTGATGCATCGTCTGCGAGAGCTTACGGGTCTCACTATCGGGTATTCTGATCACACCGAAGGCTCTAAAGCGCTGAAATACGCGGTGGCGATGGGAGCTGAGGTTTTGGAATTTCATTTTACAGATGAACGGCAAGGAAAAGAATTCCGCGATCACAAGGTGTCGCTGATGCCAGAAGAGGTGAAAGAACTAATTGCCGAAATCAAAACAATCCGCGAAATTCAGGGTGACCCGGTTAAAAAGCCTACACAGATTGAGTTGGTCAATGGCCATGAGGTTTCCTTTCGCAGGTCGGTTTATCCTGCTAGGGACATAAAGGCTGGTGAGAAACTTTCAGATGAAAATTTGATTGTACTCCGCCCAAATCACGGCATCGATGCACGAGATTATGATAAAGTGATCGGAAAAACCCTCATGGTTAGCGTGGAGAAATATCAGAAGCTGACTTGGAATTTGCTAAGCGATTGAAATGATGGTACAGTATTTTCTTCGCAAATTCAAACCAGTCTTAAATGGCTTCCTGACAAAGGTCATCTATCATGGAAGAAATGTATCGATTGGGAAAAATTTCCGTTGCGATTCGGTACCGCGGATTCTGATTGACAAGACGGCAACGTTGATAATCAGGGATAATGTGGAGCTACGCAGGAATGTAGAATTAAGGGTGCATCAGGATGCCAAGCTTTCAATTGGGGACTCTGTGCGAATAGATCGCGGTGTGCGAATTTTAGCAGCTAACAAGGCAAGTATAGAAATCGCTGACAAAGTTAGAATTGGCCTTTATACTGTTCTTAACGGTGGAGATTCTATCATAATAGGGGAAGCCTCGCTGATTTCTGGTTTTGTGTACTTACAAACTAGCATGCATGGCTTCAAGGATAAAAATATAATATTACAAAATCAAGGATTCAACCATGCTCCAGTTGTATTGGAGGAGGATGTTTGGATAGGTACACATGCTGTAATCTTACCAGGAGTTATTTTGGGCCGAGGTGTTGTTGTAGGCAGTAACGCAGTGGTAACCAAAACAGTAAAAGAGTACACTATAGTTGGAGGTGTTCCCGCTATGCCAATAAAAGAGAGAGAATGAGTGTGGATAACCCATTGATCACTGTATACATTACAAATTATAATTATGAAAAGTATGTTAAGCAATCAATAGACAGTGTACTTTCACAAACGCTCCAGGATTTTGAGCTTATCATTATTGACGATGGTTCTACCGACAATAGCCGCGACATTATTGAAGAATACCGCGCTCACGAAAAGGTGATTATCATTTACCAGCAGAATAAAGGGCTGAATATCACCAACAACGTAGCGATGCGAGTTTCAAAAGGAAAATACTTGATGCGCTTGGATGCCGATGACTTTTTAGTGGAGACAGCTTTGGAAGACATGAGCGCGATGCTGGAGGTAAACGAGGAACTTGGCTTGGTGTTTCCCGATTACTACTATGTTGATGCTGAGGGACATGTGTCTGGCGAGGAGCGCAGGCACAATTTTGAAAAGGAAGTTTCGCTTTACGACCAGCCTGCTCATGGGGCTTGTACAATGATTAGATTGAGTTTTCTAAAAAGAATCGGAGGCTACAATGAAAGTTTTACCTGTCAAGATGGTTACGATTTATGGCTGAAATTTGTAGTGCATTATAAGGTGAGTAACATAAACAAGCCGCTCTTTTATTATCGTAGGCATGGTGAAAACCTAACTTCGAATGAAGTCCGTATTCTTGAGACACGTAGGGCAATTAAAGAGGCTTTTCTTCAGCAAAAAAAAAATCTTAACTCTACAGTTTTAGTAATTCCAGTTCGGAATACAAGAATAAATGGAGAGTCATGGCCATTGTTTCAACATTTTGGGAAAACGATACTAGAGCAAAAGTTGGAGATATGTTTGCAGGCCAAATGTACAGCTGTAGTCTATATTGTTTCTTCTGACCCTCATATTCTAGATTTTAGTAAATCTGCTTTCAATGAAGATAAGAGAGTTCAAGTATTAGAACGAGCCCCTAGATTGGCCGAGCCCAACCAAAGTTTAGGCGCTACAGTGAAACTGGCTGTTGATGATGCACTGGAAAAAAGTATAGATTTCAATTATGTAATGACTGTAACTTTGGATTTCCCATTTGCTGATGCTTCTATTATAGACGAGGCAGTAAACACTTTGATGCTATTTAAATCAGACGCAGTACTTAGCGTACGACCTGATAATCAGATGTATTACCAGCACTTAGGACATTCACTTGTTCCAATTCTTGATCAAGAAAAATTTATAAGAATTGAACGTGATGCATTATACAAAGCGGCTGCTGGAGTAAGTGCATGTAAAAAATCTTCTTTCCTTAAGTATGGTAAAATTAATGCAGGAGTGATCAGTCATGTAGTTGTTGACGAGAAGATGGCATTTAAGGTAGATTCAGATTTTAGTTTTAAAGTCTTCAAGAATATTAAAATAAATTGAGAAGATTAATATTATATCATCCGCATAGACAGATAGATCCGATAATTAGAAGTTTAAAAGATCTTGGTTTTTTATGTATAAACGCATTAAATATATGGAGATTAATACCAGTTAAAAGTGATAATATAATTAAATTTAAAATAATTTCAGTTATATTATATGTGCTAAGACCTAGGGCTGTGTTGACTCCAAATTGGATTTCACGGTACGAAACATTTTATAAGATATGGTCAGATTCGCACTCACATTTTAAATTTTTGGTTGTTCAACATGGTGGATATGTAGGCGGGGTAGTAACTTCCGATAGCCATAGAAATGTAAAGTGTAGTCACTTTCTAGTTTGGGGGGATCACTTTTATAGGTTATTTAGGAGGTACAATTATAATTTGGGAAAAGAAATAATAATTTTTGGCAACCCGGTGTACAATCAAAAAAACAGAGAGCAGTTTTCTTATTCTAATTTAGAGATTAAAAAAATATTGATCGTGAATTCAGGAGTTGTAGACTCTGATTTATCTACATTGCGTGGAGCTATCGTTGCACTTCAATTAAGAGGGTATATCGTAAGAGTAAAGTTTCATCCACATCAAAGGAGAAAATTTGGAGATACTGTCGGGTTTGATGTAGAAGACCAAAATTTATACCAAATACTTGAGAACAGTTTGTATGACGTGTATTTAGTCGACCACAGCACTTCTTTGTTGGATGCAATTTATTTTAAGCAGAAAGTCCTTTTCTTTCCGCAATTAAGTAGATCAGAGATCTTCTATTTAAACGAGTATTCAAGATTTTTAAGTATCATTAGTTTAGGGAAGTTAGAAAACAGTGAATTAAGCGAGTTAGTTGATGTTCATAGCCAAGAGAAACTGTTTCAGCACATGATAACCACATTTAGTACAAACAGGCATATTGGCGGAATTCTCTAGAGAATGTATTGAATGAATGGAGGTTTACTGAAAAAACTTCTGGTAGCATTCCGCAACTACATTATTTACAAATGGTATGCATGGTTAGCAGCTATTAGGAACAATGCTTTAGCTGCCGACCCTGATGCTAGTTTGGTAGTGTCTATTGCCAGTTATCCCAAGCGGGCTCCTTTGCTTCCGGCTGTGTTTGAGGCGCTGAACCGGCAAACCGTAAAACCGGCTAAATGGATTCTAGTGTTATCGGTGGAAGATTATCCTGGCTTCCAACTACCAGCTTATCTGAAAAAGTTGGAGCGCAGAGGATTGGAGATATTGTGGGTGGAAGACAATCCGTATGCGGTGAAAAAGCTGATTCCAACGATGAAGAAATATCCTGAAATGGATGTTATCACTTTTGATGATGAATTGATTTATGGGCCTAAGGTCATTGAGAAGCTAGTTCAAATCGTACAGCAATATCCTAATACCGTTGTAGGACATGTAGGTAAAGAATTGAGGAAAAGAAGGGATGACTTAAGGATGTATTATAGAAGTCCAAATCCTGCTAACCCAAATACGCCAAGCGAACACATTTACTTCTTAGGAGGATCAGGTACTTATTATCCTGCACATTCACTGCATGAGAAGGCATTTGACATTGAGGCAATTCACAAAATTGTGCCGGGACGCGGATCGGATATCTGGTTTTGGGCAGCTGCAATAGCTAATGACACGAAACAATATTGTTTAGGATCCAGAACTGGATTGTCCCTTTACTTTCAAATTCCTTTGCTATCGCTTACTAAGCCTAAGGATTTACCTTCAAAAGAAATTATGGGAAATCGCTTTCAAATGGCGATAGATTATTTTGGCATACGGGAGAGGTTATTGGAAGTGTTGCCGGATGAGTAAGTAGGTCTGATGTTATTTCATACGCTGGATTTTGCACTTTTCTTTGCCTTGTTTTTTGGTACATATTGGTTTCTCTTTGCCAAGCACCTTACAGCCCAAAACATATTGATTTTAGTTGCTAGCTATGTCTTTTACGGTTGGTGGGATTGGCGTTTTTTGACACTGATAGCATTTAGTACAGTAGTAGACTTTACAATTGGTCTTTATCTCGGAAGCACAACTAATTCAAGAAACAGGAAACTATTGCTGTTTATTAGTGTGGCAGCAAATATCGGTTTGCTAGGTTTTTTTAAGTACTTCAATTTCTTTATTGACAATTTTGTCCAACTCATAGCTTCAATGGGTTTTCAGCCCAACGTAAGCAGTTTAAGTATCATCCTTCCGGTCGGCATTAGCTTTTATACCTTTCAAACTCTCAGCTATACAATAGACATTTATAGGAATGAGATCCAGCCTACTAAGGATATTATTGCCTTTGGAGCGTTTGTAAGCTTCTTTCCCCAGTTGGTAGCCGGGCCGATTGAAAGAGCAGTTAATTTCTTGCCGCAGTTCTTTAAGCAAAGAGTCTTTGACTATAAGAATGCTGTTGATGGCTCCAAGCAAATACTTTGGGGCCTCTTTAAAAAAGTAGTCATTGCAGATAAGTCGGGAGAGATTGCCGACATGATTTTCACGAATTCGACAGATTTAAATGGATCTTCCCTTGTGTTAGGGGCTCTATTTTTCTCCTTCCAGATATATGGTGACTTTTCAGGCTATTCGGATATTGCGATAGGCACTGCAAGGTTGCTAGGATTTAACCTGATGCAGAATTTTGCATTTCCATATTTCTCGAGGGATATTGCAGAATTTTGGCGTAGGTGGCACATTTCATTATCCACATGGTTTAGAGATTATCTGTACATCCCACTAGGTGGCAGTAGAGGAAGTATAGGCAAACAGATAAGGAATATCTTCATCATTTTTATTGTAAGTGGTTTTTGGCATGGAGCCAATTGGACGTTTATCTTCTGGGGGTTCTTGAATGCCTTATATTTTCTTCCTCTACTTATCAGTGGGAAGAATCGGCAACATATTGAAGTGGTACGTGCTGAACGAGGATTGCCGAGCTTTAAGGAATTACGCGATATTGTCTTAACATTTCTCCTTTCCTCATTCGCCTGGATTTTCTTCAGGTCTGATAGCCTTATGCAGGGATTTGCCTATTCCAAAGGTCTTTTTGTGAATACCTTTTCGCTAGAACCATCATTTACTACAACCGATTGGGGAAATATTATTATTACTCTGGCTATGATTTTTCTGTGCACCATTATTGAATGGTACGGCAGGTATGGGTCATATGGTCTCCAATCTATCTTTAGTAAATCAAATCGTGCAATCAGATGGTCTGTTTATTCAGGACTAGTATTCCTTATCGTCATCTTTTACAAGGTAGATAGAACCCCGTTTATTTATTTCCAATTTTAGCATTGAGAAGATATCTATTTCAATTAGCGAAGTTCTCAGTATTTGCGTTAATTACCTATGTATTGTACGTATGGATTTGGGGCCATATTCCCTATTCACACATAGGGTCTAATCTGTTTTACAGACAAGGATCATACGGGCATCTATATACCCGGTTAAAGGAAATACCGTCCTATGGTGAGGTTGATATTTTGTTTGTTGGTAGTTCCAGGATATACCGTGGAATTGACCCAAGAATATTCCGAAAAGGAGGTCTACGCGTATTCGTACTTGGCTCAAGTAGCCAAACACCAATACAATCTTACGTATTACTGAAAAGGTATCTGGAAATTCTTAAGCCAAAATTAGTAGTATTTGATGCTTTGCCTAGCTCTTTCACCATACTGGGAATCGAATCCTCTTTAGATCTGATAGCTAACGATAAAATTGATTGTTTAAGCTATTTATTGGCTAAGGAGCAAAATGATATACTGGTATGGAAAAAGCTAATGTATGCTCAAATTCATCAATGGATCGGATGGCATGACGATTTTGTTGAGCCAGTTGTTCGAATACAAGACAAAGACACTTATATTACAGGTGGATACATCGAGAAGGAATTATCATATCATCAAGAAGTCAATTGCTACGACAGCAAGGATAACTGGGGGGCACCAACAACTCTCCAATTAGTCTATTTTCAAAAGAGTATTGCTTGGGTACAATCAGTGGGTTTAGAATACATAATTGTTAATTCACCCTTAGCCCATTATGAGTGTTTCTATGATAATGCTTTGTACGATTCCATTTTCGGGGAGTTAGGTCCGTATCTCAATGCTAATGATAGTATATATCTATCAGATTCTCTGCACTTTTATGATGAGTACCATTTAAATATGAAAGGTGTAGTTTTATTCGATAAGTGGTTGATAGAAGTTATAAATAAAAATCTTTCTAGTAGTTGAAGCTGAGAACTATTAAGGTACGGCAAAGATTGATTGGTGACATAATCGCTGTGCTGATATCACCTTTGTACGTATTGTCACAATTATTTAAAATAAAGGATGCGAAAAGCATCATTTTAATTGGCACAATATTCTTTGGAATCATTGGAAGTATTTATGTATATGTACCTCAATCTGACGGTCACACTCACTTAATAGAAGTGAGAGATACTTACATAAACATGTCCTTTTCTGAGTTTTTGGATAAAGGAGTTTATATTCTATCCTTTAAAGAATCGACTGGTGTTGTGGATATCTATATGCACACGCTATCATTCCTATCGGGTGGTGTTTTTGGTATACCTGAACTATTACATGTTTTTGCCGGATTAGTTTATGGATATTTCTATATTCAGGGAGTGGTATTTCTTTTTCGCTCTTTAAATACAAAAAATGTAGGATTCATTTTCTTAAGTGTTATAGTACTATTTTTTGCCTACAGACGTATTACTGGGTTGAATTCAATACGTATGTGGACAGCAGCTTGGGTGCTCTTCTGTGGTGCAATTGGTTGGTCGGCAAATAAAAGAAAGAAGTATTTCATGTATATGCTTTCAGCACCCTTTTTCCATTTTTCATTTCTTGGGTTGCTGTTGCCTACTTTTGTTGCACTCTTATTTGCCAGGAGAAAATGGATACTTCTTGCCTCTTGGGTCATCTCTTTTGGATTTGCTTTGAGTTATGAGGTGGTGCAAGGTTACATACCAGATATTTCTGTAGTTAAAAGTAGAGAAGCAACGTTGAGTGTTCAAGTTGATGAAAGTGGAAATACATTCGAAGAAGATTCTAGATTTTATCGTAAATACGGACCTCTACTCTTTAGAAGGTTTAGCATAGTAATTTTGACCCTATTATCCTTTTGGTTATCCTTTAGAAGCTTTATTGATAAGGACAACATATTTACAAATATGTTAGCAATAGGTGCAATATTGTATGCGTTTGGCAATATTTTTGAATTTTCGCCAGCAGTTTCAGGTAGGTCGCAAGCGATTGCAGGGGTATTTATTTTGGCAGCGATTATTCGCTTTATTGGCTTGTACAGAGTGTTACAAATGCCCAGAAGAAGTTTAAGTTATATTAGAATTGGATTGTCAGTAACGTTAATCTCGAGTATCCCTATTTTTTTGTTCCATTTGTCCTATGCGATCAGTATGTTGAGTGCATTCGCTTTAATATTGGCACCTCTTTCATGGGTACTGGGTTCAGATGATTTTTCCATCAGGGATATGATCGGGCTGTTTCTATAATGACGGTGCTATTTTTTATACAGCCACCATTTATTCCTAATGAAGGAGGAGTCCAGCAGTCAACCGCAAAAATGGCAACTGTGTTTAGTCAAAATGGAAATGATTGTATTATTGTTTCTATGAACCAATCAAGCATAGAAGAGTACAATGGTATTCCTATCATTGTAATTCCTAACATACAAACATTAAAGGGGAGTAAGGAATTTAGAGGCATAGTTGACAGGTTTCAAGTTAATGTGATTATTAACCAAATGGGATCTGATAAGGCAATCACTAAATTTCTTTTCAGGAATAAAACCTCTAGTGTTAAGCTTATAAATACCTTGCGGATGAACCCGCTGAGTTTTGTACAAAATATTGACTTTATACTAAAAGAAAAACTTAAGGAAAAGAACCTTTCCTTTATATATTCTAGAATCCTTAAAAAATTAATTCTTCAATACCATAGGGAAAAACAAAATAGGGTACTCAATTTTATACTTACACATGTTGACAAGTATGTAGTGTTAAATCGTTTTTTTATAAAAGAGCTTGAATACTTTGGTATTAATACACAACAATACGCTAAAAAGATATCGGCGATACCTAACATGTTTGCCCCTGTAACTGATTATTGTCAGGAAAAAAGAAACGTGATTCTCTATGTAGGACGACTGGCAAGAGATCAGAAAAGAATTGATTTGCTCCAGGAAGTGTTTGGCGAGTTACATCCTAGGTTAAGTGACTGGGAATTTTGGGTAGTTGGCGATGGACCATACAGAGCTGAATTTGAATTTTATTGCAAAACAAATAACCTTATTAGAGTTAAATTCTTTGGGTATCAGGATCCAAAAAAATATTACCAAAAGGCTAAAATACTTGCATTTACCTCAGCAAATGAAGGCTTTGGTAATGTTTTGGTTGAGGCACAGCAGTACGGTGTGGTTCCTGTTATGTTTAATTCTTATTCTGCAGCTCCTGATTTAGTGAAAGGTGGTTTAACAGGCAAATTAGTTGAACCTTTTATAGTAGACGAATATATCTCTGAAGTTTTGACGCTCGTACAAAATACTGAGCTTATCGAAAAGCATGCACTTGAAGCTATAAATCACGCTAAGCAATTCGAGTATGAAGCCGTTTCTAAAAAGTGGTTTGAACTGCTAGGTGAGCTCTAGATATTGAATAGTCTAAGCAGAGTAATGTATATATTATAATAAATATGCTAAAAGTATAACATTTGACGTTTAATAAGTTATTACATTCTTGGAAGACTGCGAAAATAATACGTATTGGTGATTAGTATGCTTGTTCTATTTACTTAGGGCAAGTTTATGAGAATGAAAACCTTAGTATATAAGTATTACGCTATAAAATATGTTACATATATCTAGATGAGGATAAATATTTATATATAGATAAAATAATAAGTCGGGCAAGAATTATAAAATTCGTTTCTTGGTAAATGTCTTGAATCTGACTCTGTGCATTTGTAATTATGCTGAGCACTTACTTTTCATCTTTTAGAGGGCTACTATCTAGAGTTGATACTAATCTTCGAGGACTTTCAGAAAGAAAAAAGATTATAATATTTGAATCTGATGATTGGGGATCTATACGCATGCCTTCTTTACAGGCTAGGGATCGTCTAATCAATTCTGGAATAGATTTAAGGGAGGAGATATTTTCTTTTTATGACGGTCTAGAAAAAGATTCAGATATTGATGACTTGGCAAATGTGCTGATTCAACACAAAGATGCTCTAGGTAGTTACCCCAAATTGACTTTAAATTTTGTAGTATCAAATCCAAATTTTGAATCTATTAGGAATAATGATTTTCAAGTGTATAAAAGAGAGCCAATTTCTAACACGTATCAAGCATATACGGATTCATCAAAAGTGCTATCAAAAATTAGAGAGGGAATTGAACAAAATATTTTCATGCCACAATTCCATGGTACAGAGCATGTAAATGTTCCTTTATGGATCAGTCTGTTGCAAAAGGGTAATTCCCATTTCATGAAAGCTTTTGATATGAAATGTTATGGTCTTAATCGATCAAGTATACCAAGTCGCGCGCACATTCAGGCTACATATGATGTATGTGATGAAAGTTATGTCATGTCATCAATAAAAATCGGATTAGATTTATTTGAAAGATTGTTTGGTTTCAGATCAGCAACGTTTATTCCAAATAATTACGTCTGGAATCCTGTCTTTAATGAAAGATTGAAAGAAAATGGTGTACTAGGTCTTCAAGGTATGAAATACACATTGCTTCCGAAATGTGTTATATCTAACTCAAAAGGACGCATTCGTAATTTCAATGGCTTTATTGGAGACACAAGGCAATTTGTGCGTAATGTAGAATTTGAGCAGACTTCGAAAAACTACAACCTCAATAGAACCATTGATAGTATTGGCCTCGCTTTCAAAATGTCCAAACCTGCTATAATTTCAACACATAGATTGAATTATACTTCTCGAATAGAAAAAAATATTAAACAGCATGGATTATCAGAAATGGATAGGCTTTTGAAAAAGATACTACAAAAGTGGCCGGATGTTAGATTTATGAGTACCCATGAATATTTAGAATACTTAGGAATATTATTTTGAGAATGGATTTGGTAATTGTGAATAATGGATTAGCGGGTGGAGGTACCGAACGTGAATCTACTAGTTTTGCAAACTATCTTGCAGCGAAAGGGTACAAGGTGAAAATTGTAGCTAGTCATAAGTCCGAGCATTTTTACAAATTGCACGAGAGTATTCATTTTATTGAGCCTAATTTCTTTCGCAATGCACATTCTTTAATAGTTTACACGTTCAAATTAATCCTGTTTATAAGGTCAGAGATTCGCAATTCCGGTTCAAAGAAGGTTTTAAGTTATAACGAGACATTAAATCCTTATGTGATTATGTCTTGTGCTGGGTGTAAAGTGGATGTTTTTGTAAGAGAGTCAATGCACCCTAAAGCTTACCTTCCTTTGACTACACGGATCTTAAAAAGAATATTTTATCCGCGATCGAAGAGGGTGTTTGCACAGACAAATTATGGTAGCAAAGTGCTCATTCAACAGTTTGGATTAAAAAATGTAGAAGTTTTTCCTAACCCTGTTGAAATATTTTATAAAAGCATACCTTCTGAGAGAGCTAACTGTATAGTGTCTGTCGGACGTTTAGAGAAAGTAAAAGGACATAAATATTTGATTGAAGCATTCTCAAGACTTTCAAATCCGCACTGGACTTTAGAAATTGTAGGAGATGGTTCGCTTAGGAACGATCTGATAGATTTGGCAAGACAATTGGGAGTGTCTGATCGAGTGGTTTTCCATGGTCACATGAAAGACTTTGAATCCATTCTGAGGAGGTCTAAAATATTTGTGCTTCCTTCTATAAAAGAGGGGTTCCCTAATGCCCTGGTTGAAGCAATGTCAATTCCTTTAGCGTGCATCGCGGGTGACTATTATAAAGGATATATAGAAATAATTGAACATAATAAAAACGGTTTGCTATTTACACCTGAAAATGTAGAAGAGCTTACTTATAACTTAGATAAGTTGACAAACTCCGGTGAATTCAGGATGAAATTGATGAAGGAAGCCGTTAAAGTAAGAGAAAAGTATTCCATGGAGGTTGTTGGTGAAGATTTGATTCAAGAATTGAATATAATGTTAAGATGAAATTTTTGAAGAACTATCGAAGAGATTTTAGTAATTCATTTGGTTGGTCAACCAAAAGAAAAATTGTGGTGTTTGAATCCGATGATTGGGGTAGCATTCGAACAAGAAGCAAAGCTGATTACGACAACATGCTATCCAAAGGGTTAAACGTAGATAAATCTTTTTTCACTAAGTATGATTCTTTGGAGTCTAATGATGATCTGGAACGACTTTTCAACCTACTATCGGAATTTAAGGATTCTAATGGCCACCATCCGGTATTTACACCCATGTGTATAGTTGCGAACCCTGATTTTGAGGCAATTGAACAGTCAGACTATCAAGAATACAGCTATAAAAATATAGCTGAAACAGCCAAAGAATATCACAATCACGATAAGATTTTAGAATACTGGAGAAAAGGAGCTAGTGAACGATTATTCATACCGGCTTTACATGGTCGAGAGCACCTAAATGTAAGGCGATATCTGAAGGGAATTCGAAATGAGAAAAACCCGGGGCTGAAAATAGCATTCGAGCATAGGTCAATAGGAGCTTCAAAATACAAGGGGGAACAAATTGTTGAGTATTTAGGAGCTTTTCACCCGGAAACGAAACAAGAAATAGCAAGTCTCAAAACAATTATGGCTGATGCGGTAAAACTCTTCGGTGAAGCCTGCGGATATAAACCTACCCATTTCATTGGTCCTAACAGAGAACCGGCTAAGGAGTTAGATGCAGTTCTTGCAGAGGAGGGTGTGAGGTACATGACTCAAGCCAAGTTGAGAAAATATCCCAAAGGAGATGGTAAATACGGTTTTGAATTCAATTGGTTAGGAAAAAAGAATAAGTCTGGGCAAACGTTTATTATGCGTAATGCGGGATTTGAACCTTGTAGTGGTCTACACTCAGTAGATTCCGTTATAGATGAAATAAGGAGTGCATTTTACATGAATAAACCTGCAGTAATATCAACCCACAGAGTAAATTACATTGGCTCAATTAGTTTGAAGAATGCGGAATTTGGATTGAGACAATTGAGAAATTTAATCAAGGAAATAACAAATCAATGGCCTGAGGTTGAATTTTTAACATCGACCGAACTGGGTGAATTTATAAGAGAATATGATGAATAATATCAAACAATTTATCAAAAGGCTATTTAGGCATGTCAATTTTAGTTATACTATTACTATTGGAGGAGCTTCTCACAAAATACCTGTAATATCAACGAATAGACCTGTTTTTGTTGAGAAATGGATGTTTTCTGTTCTAAAATTTCTAATAAATTCTGATAGTGTTGTCTTTGATGTAGGAGTGAATTTGGGACAGACGCTAGTTACAGTAAAGAGTATTGATAAAAACATTAAGGTTGTAGGCTTTGAACCGAATCCGGCATGCTGCTTCTACTTGGATGCTTTGATAGAAAAAAATAGTTATAAGGATGTAACAATCTTTCCGGTAGGTATTGCTGAAAAGTCAGCAGTCGTCAAATTAGATCTTTATGATGAGTATATCACAAATAGTGGAGGTTCTATCGTAAACGGCTATTGGGATTATTTGGAAATTAAGCCAGTTAAATCCGTCTATGTCCCCGTGTTCCGTTTCGATCAACTAGATATTGAAGATCAACCGAGCCTTGTTAAAATCGATGTGGAAGGGGCTGAATACGAAGTGCTTTGTAGCCTAAGAAATATAATTGAAAAAAGGCGACCATTAATTATTTGCGAGGTACTATCAGCCGATAACGAACTTAATACGGGAAGAATTGCAACACAAAAAAGAATCGAATCTTTTCTACAAGCTTTGAATTACAGAAATTATGTAATTCGAATTGACAAAGATCAAGAGTTACAGTATTTGGAAAGAATTGATTCATTTGAAAACAATAGAGCAAACAGGGATGATTGTAACTATTTGTTTGTGCCAATTGAAAATGACTTAAGTGTACTTGAAGACATAATCAAATCATAAATTCTACATAAACTTGGCTAAGCTAGTTCAATTTAACCCGGTAGTCGGATTTGGTTCAACGGGTAGAATAATAGAAAACATAGGAAGCTTTGTCATAGATCGAGGTTGGGAATCGCACATCGCTTATTCCGGTAGACCCACAGCACAGAGCAAATCAAACCTAATTCAAGTAGGAAATATTCGTGATGTCTACCGGCATGCCATAGAATCCAGGTTATTTGATAACCACGGGCAGAGTTCAAAGTCAGCTACCAAACAGCTTGTTAAGAAACTGGAAGCTATAGAACCCAGTGTATTGCATTTTCATAATATACATGGCTATTACCTTAATTATGAATTATTAATCGACTTTGTCAATAGTAACAACCTGCCTGTGGTTTGGACATTTCATGACTTTTGGCCCATCACAGGGCATTGTTCTTATTTCTCGGATATTCCATGCGATAAGTGGAAGAGTAAATGCCATAGCTGTCCTAAAATAGGCTTCTACCCTAAAGCTTACGTTGACCGATCGGGCAGAAACTTTGAACATAAAAAAGAAGTCTTCTCAAGCATTCGGAACTTAATTGTAACTCCCGTTTCAGAGTGGGCCTCAGGTTTAGTAAGGCAGTCGTTTCTCAAGGATAAAGAGGTAAGAACCATCTACAATGGGATTGACCTAAATATTTTTAAACCTGTTCCGGAAACTACTATTAGAGAGCAATACCGATTAGAAGGAAAGAAAATATTACTTGCTCTGGCTACTACCTGGGGAGAGCGAAAAGGTTGGTCAGACTATATCCGCTTAGCAGGAGAGATAAGCCATGAGTATGTTATTGTAATGGTAGGTGTATCGCCAACACAAAAGAAAGATATGCCGGGTAACATCTTATGCATTCAAAGAACTAATGATGTAGAAGAACTGGTCTCGTGGTATAATACAGCCGATATTGTGATGAATTTATCATACCAAGAAACGTTTGGGCTTACAACAGTAGAAGGCTTCGCCTGCGGAACTCCTGGCATTGTTTACAACTGCACTGCAAGCCCGGAACTAATGAATGATAGGGTGGGGGAGATCGTTAAGGCCGGAGATATTGATGGTGTAAAACTAGCGATAGAAAAAATACTGTGTCAAGACAAAAGCTACTACTCTGGTCACTGTTTAGAACTCGTTAAGGACAAGTTTAATGCGAAAGATAGATATACGGAATATTTAACCCTTTACCAGTCACTTATAGCGTGAGCAAAAAGATTGTGATTCTGGCTCATTATTGTGGCGACCTAGATGGAAGACTTTCAAATCGCTTTGTGTATTTGGCGAACATCATGGTAGCCCATTTTGACGTGGAATTGATTACAAGCAATTACTATCACACAAAAAAATGTAAGAAAGAAGTAACAGGCGCTTATCCCTTTCAAATTACGTTAATAGATGAGCCTGCTTACACGGCTAACATAGGTCTTAAGCGCTTATACAGTCATTGGAAGTTTAGTCGCAATGTGAAAAGATACTTAATGAGTGAGCAGATGAATCCTGATTTGATATATGCTTCCTTCCCTAGTATTTCTATAGCAAAAGTAGCAAGAGAATATAGCAAGGTCTTGTCAATTCCTTTCATACTAGACGTACAGGATTTGTGGCCGGAAGCATTCAAAAAGAGACTTTCTAACATACCTTTCGGGTTTCTCATTTCCACTAAAATATCCAACACCACTTCAAAACTCTTTGAAAGCGCGGATTTATTAATTACAGTCTCCAACAGCTTCTTAGAAGTTATAAAAAAGAGGTCTAGGAGTAAAGCGAGCTATGTCACATACATTGGAGCTAGTTGGCAGAGAAGTAACCAAGAACTGACAATTGAAAAGGATGAAGATTTTTCTGTAATAGATGTTGTCTACTTGGGTTCAATGGGCGATAGTTATGATATAAAACTTCTCATTGATTCATTTATTCTCGCACGGCAAAAGCTAGCAAAAACAACTTCCTTAAGGTTGACACTCATCGGAGATGGAGAGAAACGAAGAGAGCTAGAAGAATACGCAGAACGCTTAGGTGTTTCTGTTAATTTTACAGGCTTATTACAGCACTCTGAGGTACAGGAAATTCTTCCTAAAATGGATATTGCGGTTAATCCTATTGTTCCATGGTCAGCCGCTTCTATAATAAACAAGCATGCTGATTACGCAATGGCCGGACTACCTGTAATAAACACCCAAAAAAGTCAAGAGTATCAGGAGATACTTGATTACTACAGTTGTGGAATCAATGTGGAACATAATACTGCAGGTATTTGTGATGCTATTATAGATTTAGCAGGTTCACCAGCTAAACGACAAAAGTTTAGACAAAATGCCTACCGAATGGCGAAAGAGAAATTTGACAGGGAAAGCACTTATAGGGAGTTATTGAAAAAAGTAATGAATGAGATGGATGAAGTTGAGTTTTGATTTCATAGTTTCTTTGTGCTTTCTTTTTGCTTTAGCGATTCCAATGTTGGTAATTACTCTATGGCTTTTTCTGGTGGAACGTCAAAATGGCGTTTTGTTTTTGCAAGACAGAATTGGATTAGGTAGAAAACAATTTGTGCTCTTGAAGTTTAAAACAATGAATGATAAGCGAGGTACAGATGGAAAATTGCTGCCTGATGCCGAAAGGTTGACGCATATCGGAAGACTCCTGCGAAAGACCTCCTTAGACGAACTTCCGCAATTATTCAACGTGCTTCGAGGTGATATGTCACTAGTTGGTCCCCGTCCGCTGTTGCCAAAATATCTACCACTGTATTCAGAAGAACAGAATAGAAGACATGAGGTAAAGCCAGGTATAACAGGTTGGGCGCAAGTTAATGGGAGAAACAACATCTCTTGGGCAAAAAAATTTGAGTTGGATGTGTGGTATGTGGACAACCAAAGTTTTTTGCTTGACCTTAAGATACTCTGTATGACCCTATTAAAAGTGGTCAGAAGAAAAGACATTACCACTGACGATCCAAGAGCTTTTCAACCATTTAACGGAACGAACTAATGCAAGACATTGCCATATACGGCGCAGGCGGCTTTGGAAAGGAGGTAGCAACCATATTGCAAAAAATCAATGAGAAGCAACGGACGTGGAATTTAGTGGGTTTCTTTGATGATGGCATAGCCCGCGGTACGAATGTTTCGCTATACGGCAAAGTGTTGGGAGGTATTGAAGAGCTTAATGCAATTAATACACCCCTTAGCATCGTTTTTGCCATTGGACGCCCACAAACCTTGCAATTGATTGTTAGCAGAATCACGAATCCCTTGGTGGATTTCCCCAATATCATTCATCCAGATGTCTATTTTGCCGATTTGCGGACTTTCAAAATCGGTAAAGGAAATGTGATAGTTAGGGGCTGTTCCTTTTCTTGCGATGTGGAAATAGGGGACTTTAATCAGTTCAATAGCATTTCTGCCTTGGCGCATGATGTTAAAGTAGGTTCATTTAATGTATTTATGCCATTAACACGCATTTCCGGTGAAGTGACGATTGGTGATGTGAATTTATTCGGAATAAATAGTATCGTATTGCAAACTATTCAAGTGGGAAGCAATAAAAGGATTGGTCCTAATAGCGTGTTAATGACTAAGCCCCGAAAAGAAGGTCTGTATTTAGGTAATCCCGCAAAATTCACTATTCTGTAATGGCAAAGTTTTCTTATCAAAACATCAAAATATCGGCAATAGCCAGTGTAGTGCCAAGTAATGTTGTAACTATCGATCGTTACAAGGAAAGGTTTGGGGAAAATGAGGTAGAAAAGTTTAAACAGATGACCGGTATTTTGGAAACTCGTAGAGCGTTACCTCACCAAACAGCATCAGACTTAGCTGTGGCTGCTGCAAAACGAGTCATCTCCCATAAAAACATTGATACGCAAGAAATCAAAGCCTTGGTTTTTGGTACACATAGTCCTGATTACCGAAGGCCGGCCTCCGCTTTTGTTATTGCAAAACAGTTAGGACTTTCAACAGAGGCAGCTGTTTTCGATATTTCCCTTGGGTGTTCATCTGCAGTTTACGGATTGCAAACAGTAGCATCGATGATGGCCAATTCTGATATTGACAAGGCAATACTAGTAGTAGGCGACACAGCGAGCAAAACAACGAACGAAAATGATCGTGCCTCTCAAATGCTCGTAGGAGAAGGT
Source organism: uncultured Saprospiraceae bacterium (assembly GCA_964449535.1). Classification (GTDB taxonomy): domain Bacteria; phylum Bacteroidota; class Bacteroidia; order Chitinophagales; family Saprospiraceae; genus SLDF01. The sequence goes on along the minus strand of CAYUZA010000009.1, from coordinate 8,494 downwards.
GCGGCGGCAATCCTACTTGAAAAGGATTACTCGGCGAGTGAAATGAATATATTGTTAAAGTCTAACGGAGAAGGATTCCGATATCTCATCGTACCTGGAGGTGGATATCGGAACTTACATGCATCAGATGAAGAGGTAATATGTAAGGATGGCAACCCAAGAAGTCTGCTAAATTCTTTTATGCAGGGTAGTTCTGTATTTACGTTCACCATTTCTGATGTACCCAAATCGATCAAAGAGTATTTTATATGGACAAAAAGTGGAGTTGCTGATTATGATGTTTTTGCATTCCATCAAGCGAATGGTCTTATCCTGAAGAAAATCGCAAAAAAGGTATCCATCCCGGAGGACAAAATGCCCATTACATTACCGGTTTTTGGCAATACTTCTGGCGCATCTCCTTTGATCACCTTATGTCATACCTATGGTAATCACAATGAAGGCTCCCTTCGCGCGCTATTAGTGGCATTCGGAGTTGGAATTTCATGGGGAGTAGCTAACCTTTCTATAGACATAAAAGATATATTACCAATTACAGAAGACGACTCAATCTTCGAAGAGGGCCTTATCACATCTGTCACAGATCTTTAATTACTTATTCTATGAGATTATCGGTATTAGACTATCTAGAGGAAGCAGTAGAAAAACAGCCAAATAAAACAGCTATAGTTGATACGGCAAAAAGTATTTCGTTTAAGCATTGGCGCGAGCAAGCGCAAAGCCTGGCAATGTCTATTCTGGAATCTACGAATAGTGCCAGAAGAAAGCCGGTAGTGGTATTTGTAGATAGGAATTTGGAGTGTTTAGTGGCATTCATGGCTGTCGCCTACAGTGGTAACTTTTATGTTCCGATTGACAAAGACATGCCATTAAAGCGGATTCAGTTGATACTGGATACACTGCAGCCGATTGCCATTGTCAATACGCCATCTTCTATAGGTTTTGCATCATCCATAGCTGAAGGAATACCTGAGATAGATTATGAAAATGGAGTGAACAGGCAAGATGTAGACGACAAGTTACTCTGTTTAATTAAAGATTCGATAATTGATCTGGATCCGCTGTATGCTACATTTACTTCTGGTTCAACAGGTGTGCCCAAAGGGGTACTTACTAGTAATCGCGCTGTAATTGATATGACAGAGAATCTGATTGAAACTTTCAATTTTGATCAGGAACGTATATTCGGCAATCAAAATCCCTTTTACTTTGATGCATCCATTAAGGATATTTACAGTGCAATGGCATGTGGTGCTACCTTGCACATTATACCACGGTCACAGTTCTTAATGTTGGGCGAGCTGGTAGATTACATTGCTACAAACAAAATTGACACCATTCTTTGGTCAGCTGCGGCAATAGCTTTACTGGCCAATGCCAAAGCATTTGAAGATATGCAACCTACCTGCCTCAAGCAAGTTATGTTTTCAGGAGAAGTAATGCATAATAAAGTATTGAATTATTGGCGTAAACATTTACCTGATACCTTATTTGTAAACCTGTATGGTCCAACAGAGATTACATCAGTATGCACCTTTTATAAGGTGAATAGACCTTTTGAAGATGATGAGGTGCTACCCATTGGCCAACCATTTCGTAACTGCGAAATATTAATCCTTAACGAGAATGATGAAGAAGTAAAAGGAGATGAAAAAGGTGAGCTCTGTGTCCGTGGTTGTTGCTTAGCGTTGGGTTATTACAATAATCCACAAAAAACTGATGAGGCATTCGTCCAGAATCCTCAAGTTAGGGGATACATTGAGAAAATATATAGAACAGGAGACATGGCCAAATATAATGAGGATGGGCAGATATTATTCCTATCACGCAAGGACAATCAAGTAAAGCACATGGGTCAGCGTGTAGAACTGGGGGAGATTGAAATCATCATGAATGCACTAGAAAAAATAGATGCTTCATTCTGTTTCTATGACCATGCCAAGGAACGGATAATATGTGTATTTGAGGGCAAAGATGCTGATAAAACATACATTTACAGTGAGCTTCGTTCACAGGTTAGCAAGTATATGTTTCCAAATGTGCTAATCAAGCTCGACAAAATGCTTTACAATCTTAATGGAAAGATTGATAGGACTTCATTGAAGGAAAGGTATTTCAAGGGAGTAATACAATCTCTATGATTCGGGTAGACACAATTGAAGATCTTCGCCGGCTATATGACGTATTTAGGGTTCATAAGGGGTGGACAAATAATTTTTTATTGGAGCCAGAACTGGAAGGCTACATCAATACTGGTCGGCTCTTTAGCGTACATACCCAAAGCAATTTCTTGCTACTGGTAGATAAAGGTGATTTCTTTCGTGGCTATTACACGATATCAGATCCTGATGAAAGTATTGATTTAGACATATCCTTCCCGATTGTCTTTGAAATATTGTACAGAGGAGATAAAAGAAAGCCAACTAAGGAAATAGAATATTGGCTGTCCCAAGGTTTTGTAATTCATTTGAATAGAGAGAATTTCTTTCTTAATGCCACAGAGGTAGGCTGTACGCAATTTGCCAAGAGCGACATCCAATATTTGAAATATAAATCTGACATTAAAGCGGCAAGTTTTCTGATTAATGAACACTTAGATCACTACACGGGGGATATGTTGTCAGAAGATGAGTTGCAAGTATTTTCTGATCAAAACCTTCTATTTGGTATTTATGATGATGAAAGGTTGGCAGGTGTCTTGCAGGCTGAACTAAAGAACAATGTGTTTTGGTTAGGCCATTTAGTGATAGACCAAAGATTTCAAGGACTAGGATTGTCTCATCAGCTAATGGAGGCTTATTTTCGTGAAGGATTGCACCATCACTGCCGACAGTTTCAACTTTGGGTAATCAGCGACAATATCCCTGCCATTAAACTGTATAGCAAGTATGGTTTTGTAAGCATGAATAGATCAACACAATCAATGATAAAAATGAATAATGGAAAAAATACTTGATATTCTAAAGGAGGCTAGACCAGATATTGATTTTGAACAACAGGATAAATTGATTGATCACGGTATTTTAGATTCATTTGATTTGGTTTGTATTATATCTGATTTGAATGATGAATTTGGGATAGAAATCAAAGTCACTGATTTGAAACCCGAAAACTTCAATTCGATTCATGATATTGTCCGTCTGGTACATGAAAAGCAAGGATAGTTTGGTCTTTAGTAAAACTGCCATTACGGGAAGTGTTTTGGTGTATGGCCTTGCTAATGAGATCAACAGGGCCATTGTTGATGAATTAATTGAACAGGAGCAAGCCAAGGTATTTTGGTTATGTACCTATCTTACAGGTACTGATTTAGGTCACTTGGCTGAGAAGGCGGAAGGAAGGTTGTCTATTCTTCAAGTCGGAGTTAATAATGAATTGCTTGATGTGCTTGCTTCAATCAAGTTGGAAAGATTCTCTGGGGTAGTATTTGGTGAGACAAAAGGTGGTGTAAGACCCGTAAAGTTTACCTCTGATGAATTTAATCATGACCTAATTGAGGTAAACTTCATGTCATTCATGCGTCTTGCCCAGATCTTATTAAAGAAAAGAATGTTAAATGACGGAGCAAGTATAGTTGCCCTATCTTCAGTAAGCAGTATACATGGTTTGAAGTCAAAATCTGTTTACTCAGCATCAAAAGCAGCATTGAATGCTGCGGTTAAGGGATTGGCTGCTGAAGTAGCTAAGCAGCAAATAAGAGCTAATGTGATTTTAAAGGGCTGGGTGTCTTCTGATATGCAGCAGTCTTTTATCCAAGATAGTTTACAGTTGAACAAGGATGATTTTGATAAGCAATTGTTGGGATCTATTGACCCGAAAGAGATAGCTTACGCAGTTACTTTCTTATTGTCAGCCGCATCAAAATCAATTACAGGTACATCTATCATTATTGATGGGGGATATTCTCTATGAGTGGCTTTAAAAATGTGTTGGTTACAGGTGCTTCCTCGGAAATCGGATCAGCTATAGCAAAAGATTTAGCCAAAGACTCGTCGATTCGCTTGATTTTGCATGGATCTAATATGACCCCGGCTGCATCTATTATTAAACTGTTAGGTTCCTCTAAGGTACATCATTACGTTAGCTGCGACTTTAGGGAATCGACTAATATTAAAAGTGCGTTTCAGTCAGCAGTAGAGGCCTATCCTGTTTCAGGCTGGGTAAATGCTGTTGGTGTCAGATCAAGACGCCCATTACGAGCCATTTCCCATGATCATTTAGTTGAAATATTTCAGCTTAACTTTTTTTCATTTGTTGAACTGGCCAAGCTTGTAACTCGCAAAAATTGCTTTGCGCCTCCATTGTCAATAGTACAGATTTCTTCGGTTTCATCCCTCTTAGGTGGGAAAGGAATTGCTGCATATGCGGCATCGAAGGCAGCTACTGATAATGCTGTTAAATCAATCGCTAAGGAACTATTTGATAAGCAGATTAGGCTAAATAGTATAAGTTGTGGTCAGGTTCAAACAAAGGCTTTTAATAAGCTTATACAACAAACTGACGATGAATCAAGGATTGGTGATCGACAATTTTTTGGAACGATAATGGTGTCGTCTGTTGTAGAGCTTACTAAGTTCCTGTTATCTTCAGGTTCAAGTCAGATAACCGGCCAAATCATACCATTGGATGGGGGGTATTTACTTTAAAATCTTATATTATGACGGATCAACAGATTATTGATTTACTCGAAGAAGCACTCGAGGTTGAGCAAGGCACACTCACTCCTGAAACTAGGTTGGAGCATGTGGTCGAATACGATAGTATGGCCAAACTTAGTGTTATTGTTCTAATGGATGAAGAATTTGGTCTTACATTGTCGGGTGAACGTATGCAGAACTTCATAACGGTACAGGATATCATAGATTTTAGTAAGGAATGAGGTATGTGAAGCGGTTCGTTAATACGAAATACACATCAAATACCTATTTGGTTGGAATGGCATCAGAGTATGATGCTATTTTAGTGGATGCCGGTGTTGACATAGCCGCCACCTTAGTCGATAGTAAAACCCAAATCAAGGCTATTCTCTTGACTCATCCGCATTATGACCATGTATATTATCTTTCACAAGTATTAGCAGCTTTTCCAAGTGTTGTTTTGTACGCACATCCCGATACAATAAAGGCAATACGTGATCCAAAGCTTAATCTGTCTTATTACCATCATGTTCCAATTTCAGTCGATGTGTCTGACTTTACGGCATTGTTGGGAAAGCTTGGTACAATTACAGTTGACCAAATTAGAATACAATGGGTTAGTACGCCGGGGCACCATGAGGGCGCTATTACATACTCATTTGCAGATCATCTATTCACAGGCGATTCATTTGTCCCAGGCCAAAAAGTGGTAACCAAGCTGAAAGGGGGTGATCGTAAAAAAGCCCAACCCAGCCTTTCGGTTATCCAAGGTTGTCTAACAACAGTTAATTTTGTGGCGCCCGGCCATGGTCCAATAGTGGATAAGCAGTTTCTTTTACCTGAGGATTTTATTTTGTAGATACAACATGAACAGTAAAATGAGCAGTAGGAAATGAGTGCTAACAAACATTGGTTGGTGCGTGCGAAAACAATTATTGGGGAAAATGGGTTGCTTTCTACTTTTATTGCTCGTGCTTTACTTCTTTATCTGACATGGTTTCTCTTATACAATACCAATGATGTTATAGCCCCTTGGCTTAATAAGAACCTTACTCTTTTTATTGCCGAAATGTCTGTTCGCATTTTGAATCTGTTCTCTGATGGATATCATTTAGGGTCCTACAAAATCAACAATATTGCACTAGAGTATGGTTTGTCTGGAGGCCAAATCAGATTATATATGAATGATAACCCGAAAGTAGGCATTGCCGACTCGTGCAATGGGCTGGAACTCTATGTCTTATATATTGGGTATATTATAGCGTATCCAAAATACTGGAGGCCAAAGGCGCAATTTATTGCAGCCGGCCTACCACTTTTAGTTTTTTTAAATGTTATGCGCGTAATAGGCTTGGCGCTTGTCTTCATGTATATGCCGAAATTCTTTGACTTTATTCACCATTATCTATTTACTGTAATTATGTATGCCGGCATATTATTCTTGTGGCATCGTTTTTCTATTGTCCAATATGAAAAGTAGTAGCGGTTGGTGGTTGGGTCTTTTTGTCCTTTTCATAGTGTTTAGTACGTATCATATTATAATTCTAGATATGGGTTGGGGGCTACGCCTAGGGGATGTTAGCCGACATATCATAAAATTTAGCGTCGCCATGATTATTTTTTTGTTGGGGACTCTTTTTCTTAAGAAGAACACACAGCCTACAGCCTGGATGTGGTACATATGGAACTGGGTACATGTATTAGGAATGCTTACGCTTCTCTTTCTGGGTGTATACCATTATCTTATATCACCTTTGCCCGTTGCAATTAAGTATTTTGGCAGTAGAATACATTTATTCCTAGTATCCCCACTTTTTTACGCAGGAATGGGAATTCTCTCCAGAAGCTTGAGTAATTGTCATATAGATAGTAATAATCCCAGCAACTAAGTATAGGCAGCAGTTGCAAAACACAATTTTTGAGAGCCCTCATTTACTTTTTCCTAAGTCCAATCACCATAGGTACTTTATTGTTGTTGAAAGCCTATGTGCTCGGCAAATGGAAGGCTGGGGCTGGGCGTATGGTATGGTGGCTAGCCGGGCTCTATGGTACATTCTTACTGCTCACCCCTTTCCCCAAGCTACTTGTAGTCGAGATGGAAAGTCGCTACTTCCCGCCACAAACCATAAACTGCGAATCAAAAACTAAAATCGTAGTCTTGGCGTCCGGTTTCACGGCAGATGACAGGTTGCCGGCCAGTGGTCAGCTCAATGGTAGTTCTCTGGCACGGCTTACTGAAGGGCTGCGGCTTGGGTATCTGTGTCCTGCTGCGATTATTGTTGTATCCGGCCCGGATAATGAGGAGGGCATCAGTCAGGCAGCGGTCACACGCCAGGCTGCCATCAGTCTGGGTATGCCGGCCGGTCGCCTGCGCATGCTGGATAATCCCACCAACACAGCTGCAGAGGCCGCTGCTACAAGGGCCTTGCTGGGTACAGATCAGCCCATCATTCTTGTCACCTCTGCCATCCACATGCACCGGTCAGTGTATTGGTTTACGCAGGAAGGCATCGATGTCACACCGGCACCAACCAATTACCTCGTGAAGCAGGATGCCGATTATCGGTGGTACACCTGGTCACCCCTGCAAAACATCCAGCTGCTGGATGCGTGGCTCCATGAGGCGGTGGGGCTGCTTTGGGCCTGCTGGCTAACCCGTTGATGGGCGTTCTCGCGCTCTCGTTTTTTTAGTACAGAATAAGCTACGTACAACCTCCAAGGTCTTCCGGCACCTTGGAGGTTTTTTTTGCTACATGGGATGAGGAGGGGCATAGGCTTGCATGTTTTCAACCGGGTATGTGTTGAGGGGGTGTATTGCAGTGTGATTGTATGCCGGTGTTTCCGGTGAAGACCTGACAGGTTTTCGAAACCTGTCAGGTCTGGGGTTGTGGTATGCTGAGCGGGTGTTAGCCTCTTTTGGTGGTGCAATCCTATTGGATGTCCTCTTTGTATCGGGATTTGGTGTTGCTGATGATGCAGATGAGGATTGCGATTGTGATTGTAGAGACGCAAATTTTTGCGTCTCAGCGGTTTCACAGGCATTCCCCGTGTTGTGGTTATTCACGGTTTTTCTAGTGATAGGTTGGTAGGGAATAATCCGTGAATCAAGAGAAAATCCTCCCCCTAGCCCCCTCCAAAGGGGGAATGTTCCTAAGAAGCATTTGCCAATAGAAGCGGGATTTCAGGCAATCTTGGTAATCTTTTAATCAGGTAAATCCTAGTTCAGACGATTTGCCGTGTGTTCATGAATGATTGCAAAACCAGAAAAACCTCCCCCTAACCCCTCCGGAGTGCTGACGATGCTACGCATGTACTGACGCTGCGGTACTGACGCTGCGGTACTGACGCTACGGTCAGCACAGGTCAGCACAGGTCAGCACAGGTCAGCACAGGTCAGCATTTTCAAGGGGAATGTCCCCAAGTGAGATTCCCAAACTGTAGCGGGATTGTGCTTCTTAGCGACATTCTTCGGTGCGAGATCAAATTCCCCTCTCCGAGAGGGGAGGCCGCCAATTGTACGATTACACTGTGTTTTTAATCATTCCATTGGTGGCGGGGGTGTGTATATGAATGATTGCAGCAACAAGTATAAACACACCCCTAAACCCCTCTCCGAAGGATGCAGACCTGTGCAGACCTGTGAAAGCGTCAGCGTAGCAGCGTCAGTACAAGCGAAGCTTCGTCAGCATCTAGAGGGGAAACGTCCCCAAGAGAGATTCCCAAATGGTAGCAGGATTGTGCCTCCTAGCGTCAGCAACTTTTACACTTTTACACTCTTCAACTTTTCCACTTCTTCCCTCCTCCTGCACCCCCTCCGGAGGGGGAATGTCCCCAAGCAGCATATGCCAAAAGCAGTG
>CAYUZA010000008.1:0-35981 GCA_964449535.1 uncultured Saprospiraceae bacterium | reverse complement strand
GAGCAGGGCCTCTCCTGCTGGGATAATTTCTATCCCACTCCTGTTCAGCGATGAATTGCAAAAAAGTATTCAGACCTTCATCCATCCATGTCCATTGACGTTCATCCGAATTAACAATCATGGGAAAATAATTATGTCCCACTTCATGAATGATGACAGAAATCATTCCATTTTTTATTTCTTCAGAATATGTGCCATCTTGATCAGGCCTTCCATAATTAAAACAAATCATTGGATATTCCATACCATTCGATGCTTCAACTGAAATGGCAACAGGGTATGGATAATCAAATGTATGTGCAGAGTAAGACTTTAACGTATGAGCCACGACTTTTGTGGAGTACTGACCCCACAATGGGTTAGCCTCTTTTGGATAATATGACATGGCCATGACATCTTTATCTCCCATTTTGACAGCCATTGCATCCCAAATATATTTTCTTGAAGAAGTCCAGGCAAAATCACGTACATTTTCGGCATGGTAAATCCATGTTTTTTTACCTTTTTTTCGTTCCTTCTCCATTTGGGTCGCTTCTTCCTGTGTCCGAATAACTACAGGGTGAACATAGCTTTTGAGTGCCTGATTCCAACGATCCATTTCGACCTTACTAAGTACCTGACTTGGATTCTGTAAAACACCAGTTGCAGCAACCATATGATCTTCTGGAACCGTAATTTTCACTTTATAATTTCCAAATGTGAGCGCAAACTCTCCCCTTCCTAAAAACTGCTTATTTTGCCAACCTTCGAAATCAGAATACACAGCCATGCGTGGAAACCACTCCGCCATAGTATATAAATAATTACTATCTTTTTCGAAATACTCATACCCAGGCCTACCACCTATAAAGCCTCTCCTATCGTGTATGTTAAAATTCCAACCAATTGAAAAAGTAAATTTTTCGCCTGGTTTTAGCGGTGTCGCTAAATCTAGGCGCATCATAGTTTTATTGATTGTATACGGAATATTCTTTCCGCTGTTATCTTTTACGTATTCAATCTTGACATCCAGGTCCAAATCATGCCATAAAATATTCTCAAGTTGTCGAATATCCATTCGGGGTTGAACACTGCTGGTGCTTGCTTTAGGGGTATCAGAATTTTTTGATCGTTGATTATGGTCTAATTGAAGCCATAAATAGTGCAGTGCATCTGGAGACTGATTGTAATAAGTAACCCGTTCACTACCTGATATGGATTGTTTTTCATCGTTTAGCGTGACATCAATTTCATAATCAGCCCTTTGTTGCCAATATTGATGCCCCGGGGCCCCTGAAGCTGTTCTATAGACATTTGGCGAACGAAGCATATTGCCCAATTGCTCAAATTTATATCCGTGTTTACGGACACTCTCCTTTTGGGCAGAAGTGTCAATTGTGAAAAAAAAGATTACTAATGAAATGAACGATATAATAATGAATCGCATGGACTACCAGATTTTTTTATCAAATATAAACATAATGGATATACCCAAGATTAGAGAAGAAAGAACAAGAGAAACATCTCTTTGTTTGACTCGAAAAGCCTTTTGTGCAATAAATAGAAATAAAAAATAAGAGAAAACTATCACTAACTGACCTGCTTCAAGACCAATATTAAAGGCAAATAATGGTTCTATAATATCGGATTCTTTGCTCAATAAAGATTTTAAATAATTGGAGAAACCAAGCCCATGAATCAATCCGAAAATAGCACCCAAAACATAATGCCAAGAAAAATTCCGTTTACTAGCTGAAGGTTGAAAAATATTACTCACCGCTGATATACAAATAGTAACAGGAATTAAGAATTCAATCCAAGCTTCATCAACCTGAATTAATGAAAGCGTCGCCAATGCTAAAGTTATCGAATGACCTAATGTAAAAGATGTTACCATGATAAGAACTTTGCGCCAGTCTTGAGCGGTAAAAGGCGCACAAAGAACCAATACAAACAAAATATGATCCATCCCCGCAATATCCAAAATATGATTCAATCCTACACTGAAATAAAGTTCGAAAGTATTCACAAGTAATTTAATTCAAGAATTAATTTTACTTGCAAAGAAAGTACTCGAAAGTCAGCTTACCAATTAAATCAAATAAAAAACCTCCTTTGATGTTCAATTTTCTATGGTTAGGAATGGCGTGCCTTTATGGACTTGCGATTCACCCATTTTACGTAAGTCTCACAGATATAAAAATAAATAGCAATCAATCAGTGATAGAGTGGTCGCAACGAGTTTTTATAGACGATATAGAAGCTGCATTAAGTAAAAATCAAAATACCCAAATTTCACTCGCTAAAGAAATTGAATCCAAAAAAGCAGAAAATTTGGTTATACAGTATTTTCAAAAACACACCAGTATTATTGTTAATGGTGTCAATTTGCCTTTGCGTTGGCTTGGATACGAGCGAGAAGAGGACGTTCTCTGGATTTATATGGAAACAAATTTTTCGGAAAAAATTGATGAGATAAAGGTGAGAAACAGAATTTTAATGGACGATTTTCCTACCCAGCAAAATATTATAAACATTTATAAGGGGAAAAAGCCCACATCCCAAATTCTCACCAAAGAAAACGATACCGGTAAATGGACCGAGTTACGTTAAAAATAAAAAATAGCCTAAGCATTCATGTAATATAATCTATCCTTGCTTTTATATTAAGGAACTTTTATATTCAAATAATTGTTATCTCCTTATTAAACAGTAAGTTACATTCAACAAATTAGAATCATTTTGATGGATAAATATCCTAATATGTTGTATAATAAGTTATTATGAACTTTTTTTGATATAATCATATGGCAACGATAGAATTGGGAAGCTTGACAAAATTGTACTATTCAATAGGAGAAGTATCAGAATTATTTGATGTATCGCCCTCTTTAATTCGCTATTGGGAGTCAGAATTTTCGCAGCTAAAGCCTCAAAAAAATGCAAAAGGAGAACGAAGGTATACCCGTCAAAATATAGAACAACTGCAACAAATTTACCATTTAGTTAAGGAAAAAGGGTATACACTGGAGGGAGCTAAAAAGGAACTTAAAGAAAACAAACATCGTTCTCAGCAAGTGATAAAAATCGAAAAGACACTCCTTGGTCTCAGACAACAGTTGGTTTTATTACAAAAAAAACTTACACAAGAATAGTTTCAAACTTTACTTTCTTGGCATATCCCAAGTAAGTGCATTGTCAGGAAAATCATGTGCTACATTAGAGGCAACGACCACTGTTGCTTGTTGGGAAAGGTGCTGGAGTGATTCACGATACCAAGCAATCCCTTTAGCATCCAGATTTGATGTTGGCTCATCAAACAAGAACAGATCAGCATCTGTACAAAAACACAGGGCTAATTTTAACCTTTGTAACATACCACTGGACAAAAATTGTACTGGTGTGTGGGCACTTTCTTCCAGATAGGCAAAATTTATTATTTCTTTCGGTGTAGAAATATGTTTTAATTTGCCGTGAAAATTGACCATTTCAAGGACAGTAAATTCTTGAATTAAATCAATATAGGGAGCGGAAATAGTCAAATACCGATAAATATGCTCACGGGAGGTCAATTTTTCATGATTAAAATACTCTATTGTACCACAAGTTTGACTCAGATATCCGGCCAAAAGTTTAATCAATGTAGATTTACCTGAACCATTGTGCCCTCTAATAGCCAATCTACTACCCGATGGAATCTCCTCTGTAAAGTTGCGGATAATCCATTTGTAATCGAATTGTTTACCAATATCAGTGAGCTTGATGTGCATATTTATAGTTACTGGCGTGCTACCAACTGAGCGGTCAATTCTGCCTCTGCTACAACTGATTTTCCAACAAATGCAGTACCCCACATTTTGCAAATTCCTCTTCTTATGGGTTCCATTAGTTCCATTTTAAGCAAAAGGGTGTCACCAGGAACCACTTTACGTTTAAATTTAGCATTATCAATCTTCAAGAAATAAGTATCATATTTTTTGTCAGGGGCCATATGGCGAAGGGCCAATACTCCGCCAACTTGAGCTAGTGCTTCGATTTGTAACACTCCTGGCATTACCGGATTATTGGGAAAATGACCCTGAAAAAAACCTTCATTAAAGGTAACATTCTTAACCCCAATCACTTTATCGTCCTCTATATGAATAATTTTATCTACCAACAGAAAAGGGTATCGATGCGGAAGCATGCTGGCTATTTCTTCATTGTTGTGTATTGGCGGTATATCCGGATTATAAAAAACCACTGCAGCCTGATCAGCCAAGTGTTTCTTCAATAACTTAGCGAAAGCGGTATTCCCTTTATGGGAGGGTTTTATGGCAAATATTTTACCTTTAAATGGGCGATTGACTAATGCAAGATCCCCTATTAGATCTAATAATTTGTGCCTCGCCAACTCATTATTAAACCGCATTCCTCCTTTTGCATGAATGCCCTTTTGTAGAACACTTTCATCCTGTAAAGGATAATTTTGACGTAATTGGCTGACAATTTCATCCGGAACCGTTTCTTCGGTAATTAATATAGCATTTTCTAAGGTGCCCCCTTTTATCAAACCATATTGAAGCAACGGTAGAACATCGTGCAAGAAAACAAACGTACGACAGGGGGCAATTTCAGATGTAAAATCCATAGATTGACTCCATGATGCATATTGGGGCGCAATAACATCTGAGTCGAAATCAATAGCCACCGACATTTCTAACGAATCGGAAGGAACGAATGTATAAATACCACCTGTTTCTTGATCTGAATAAGACAAAGAATCCTGAATGTGGTCATACTCTATATCTGCTTCCAAATTGGTGATACCTGCCGAGGTAAGCGCATTGACCCAGGGCAAAGAAGAACCATCTAAAATAGGTAATTCTTCTCCATCAATTTGAATTTCTATATTATGAATTTGTAATCCGATTAATGCGGATAGCAGATGCTCTACCGTCATGACTTTAAATTGGTCATTTTCCAGTACAGTACACCTTTCAGAAAACCTCACTAATTGTACATCCGCAGGCATGGTATAGACTTGAGTATCACGAATACATGAAAATTTTATACCGTAGTTTGCTGGTGCCGGTTTTAATGTTACTTTGGCATTTTTGCCGGTGTGTAGCCCATATCCAGATACACTCGTTTCTGCAAGAATCGTTTTTTGCTTTTCAGCCATATTTATTTGATAAGGTAACCCGCTTGACAGGTTTTGTACGTAAAAGTGTTGTTTATTAGCTTTCGTGAAACAAAAATAAGGCAAAATCACTATACACGATAGAAAAATTTACACCTCTCTCGCCCCTATTCGTCGCGATTCATTTTTTTTTCAATAGCATAAATTTTTTTGGCTATTTCAGGCAATTTTTTGATAATGGTGAATGAACGAACATAATCCATATAGGGAATGGCTGGATAACCGAACCATCGTTGTCCTGGTTTTTCAATAGTACCCGAAATGCCCGATTGAGCTTGTATTTCTGACCTGTCAGCAATACTAATGTGACCTGCTATGCCAACCTGTCCACCAATTAAACATTGATTTCCTATTCGAGCACTACCCGCTACTCCGGTTTGGGCTGCCATGCCTGTGTTCTGGCCAATAGTAACATTGTGGGCAATGTGGATAAGATTGTCCAATTTACTTCCTTTACCGATGCGAGTAACACCCATTGTAGCCCTATCGATACAGGTATTTGCACCTAGCTCAACATCGTCCTCCAAAACAACCTTGCCTAACTGAGGAACTTTGGTAAAAATCCCGGCATTGTCTCTACTATATCCAAATCCATCTGCACCTATAACACAATTTGCCTGTATTATACATCTTTTGCCAATTTCGCTGCTGGCATAAATTTTAACACCCGGATGAATACGAGCATCTTCCCCAATGATGCTATTGCTGCCTATCCAGACTTGAGCGCCTATAATAACATTGGAGCCTATCACCACATTTTCATCAATGACCGATCCGGCTCCAATACTTACACGCTCGCCTAGCTGAACACTATCGGCTATGACTGCACTTGAATGAATTTGTGCATTAGATTGTTCTCTAGGCTGAAAATGCTGAAGTAATAATCCAACAGCAATTTGCACATTTTGCACCCTTATTAAAGTACATGTTACTGGATGAGAAAGTTCATATTTTTGATCAATTAGAACAATGCCAGCTTTTGTACTATAAAGATAGGATTCGTATTTAGGATTGGACAAAAAAGAAATATGGTGGGGTTCAGCTTGCTCAATGCCAGACGGAGCACTAACGACTTGTTCGGGATTTCCTTCAATTTTGCCTTCTATGAGCTCTGCAATTTGTTTGGCTGTTACCATAATAATATTCTCTTCGGTTAAAAGCATTAATTTTGCCAAAATTAGGCAAACTTTAGCAGATGCATAAGTCCTAGCCTACCATCTTCAAATTATACCGCATAAATAGTATGTTGAACAGAAGAATGTACAGTGGAGTTTGGTGCGAAGGCTCTGCCCCTTCTCTTCGCACTCTAGCCAAAAATCATCTTTCTGTTGATGCTGTTCTGGATCTTACGACAAGTCCTTATTCATTGTCCGAATCTTTATCGATGCTGGAGCAGGGCGAGGGAACCTTTTCATTTATAGCAACTCCACTATGCGATTGCCCTACAATAATAACCAATAGTCTTGTATTTGCCGCACTCAGCACTCGCGAGGAACCTGCAACCTTTATTTTTACAAAACAACATCAATTGGATTTTAGTCAAGACCTTTTTTTAGCGCCAGGTTCGAGAACATTGTACACAAATCAGAGGATTGCGGAGCAATTGAAACAGGTAAGGAATGACTTGATTTGGACAAAATATGATGGGAACACCGAATTATTACGGGATCATGATGCATTAATTACTTTACAATCTGACCCAATTGGTGAAACTGTTTGTTGGGATAAAAGAGATATTTCACCTTGGGAGTGTATTCCTTCTCCTGGAGCAGGAGTAGTGGCGTATATCTGTCGCAAAGAGGATATTGAACTAAGGAGTCATTTAAGGAAAATTCATGCTGAAACAAGCAGCAGATGCACCAATGTGGAAAGGAAGCTGTCTAAAAACATGCCAGATCAAGTAAAAGATTTTTTTAGTGCTTATATGTTTCAAGACAAAAATGGGTATTTTCATATTGCAGTCCATATAGGTCATCCATCGTTTCCACCAGTGTTGTGGAGGCAGAGCAATAGTTCTTCCACGCAATTAGAAGCGAATATGCTTGAAAATTGCAATACTTGGCTTGCTAACTCCGGCTTGTTAGTATCTTAGATAAAACTTATCAACATGCACCAATCCTACTATTGTCGGGGATAATGGCTCCTTTTTTGATAACAACTATTCCATCAACTATACAATAAGTTTCAGTTTCCATATCTGGAAGATTATCGGCTCCCCTTATGATTACGTTGTTACCAATGGCACAGTCTTTATCCAATATGGCCCTTTCAATAATGGAGCCTGCGCCTACTCCCATGGGAATTTTGTCAGGATGTTTATTAATTTCCGCAAGACTTTGAAAGCGATCATTACCCATCACAATGGATTTATCAATTATGGCATCTTTACCTATTCTGGAGCGCACCCCAATCACAGAATCCTGAATTTTTGAAGCGTGAATTATACTCCCTTCAGAAATTATAGCATGGGTGATGGTTGTACCACTTATCTTGGCTGGTGGGAGCATACGAGCACGGGTATATATCATCCTTTCCTGATCAAACATATTAAATTCTGGCAAAGGCATGGCTAAGGCCAGATTTGCTTCATAAAATGACGAAATGGTTCCTATATCTGTCCAGTATCCATCATAACTATAAGAAGCGACTTTTAAACCATCAGATATTGATCTAGGAATGATTTCTTTTCCAAAATCAGTCGCATCCGGATATTGTTCGAATAGTTTTTTCAGAATGCTTCTACTGAATATGTAGATACCCATGGATGCAAGATAGTTTCTGCCTTGAGAGGCATCTTTTTCACCAACTGGGGATGTCCACTCTGAAAGAACACCAGGCTTAGGTTTTTCAATAAAAGAATCAATAAAACCACTCTTATTTACCTTCATTATTCCAAATCCAGTAGCATCCTTTGCAGATACAGGGATGGTAGCAATCGATAAATCCGCATTTGAATGTACATGTTGATTGGCCATGTCGCGAAGGTCCATTTGATAGAGTTGATCTCCACTCAGAATCATTACATAATCATAATCGTGGTGATCCATATGCCGAATAGTTTGCCTAACGGCGTCCGCTGTACCTTGAAACCAGTCTTTATTGGAAGGCGTTTGTTCAGCTGCTATAATATCTACAAATCCGCTATTAAAATTGTCAAAATTATAAGTGTTTTTGATGTGTTGATTCAGTGAGGCCGAATTGAACTGTGTAAGTACAAACATCCGCTTTATACCGTTATTAATGCAATTGGATATGGCGATATCGATTAGCCTGTACTTACCCGCTACTGGAACAGCTGGTTTTGATCTGTCTTTTGTTAAAGGGTACAAACGAGTACCTGCTCCCCCACCCAGAATCAGACAAATCATTTTTATCAATTGCGGCGAAGCTTGTTTTGGGATTGGGTTCATAAATTGGATATTTTTTTATAAATGTTTATGTATTCCTGGGCTGATTTTTCCCATGAAAAATCAAGAGCCATAATTCGTTTGCGCAATCCCTGCAAAGAGTCTTTGTGATAATAAAGATTACTAGCCCTAATGAGCGCTTCTAAAGCATCTTCTACTGAAAATTGTATAAACCGGAATCCACGACCATCAGGTTCGCCTGCATCGATAACCGTGTCCCAAAGCCCTCCTACTCCTCTAACGACAGGTATACTACCGTATCTAAAAGCATATAATTGATTAAGACCACAGGGTTCAACCCTAGAAGGCATAAGTATAAAGTCAGAACCTGCATAAAGTTGATGAGCTAAGGTCTCATTATACTCAATCGAAGCATCAAAAAAGTGGAATAAGTCATATCTCATACGGAGAAAAGTATCTCTAAGCTGAGGATTACCACTTCCCAATATAAAAAAACAAGCCTCTCGACCCGTTTGTAAATAACGATAAATTAGATCTGGAAGCAAATCAGCTCCTTTTTCTGAAACCAATCTACCTATAAAGGTAAACAATGGTTTATCCATTGAAATTTGATAACTCTCCGCAAGTACGGCTTTATTATTTTCTTTAAATGATGAAATGCCGCTACCTTTAAGCTTGTGGGCAATAAGAGGATCGCTTTTCGGATTCCAAACCTGTGTGTCAATACCATTCAAAACGCCATAAGCTTTGGATGCTTCCTGTCGAATAAGATGCTCCAATCCATTGGCATTGTACATAAGTTCCCTCAGATAATTGGGGGATACCGTTGTAAGCGCCCAGCAACATTTTATACCTGTAGCCAGAGGATGTATAGTATTAGCCCAATCGAGAAGACCGGCTGAGCCTGCTTCGAAATAGGGTAATTTGTACATTTGACTCCAGCTAAATGCTCCATGATACATACCGTTATGAATAGTAAATACGGTGGGTATATTTTTCAGTTTTTCAAAGTCGGGACAATACTTTACCATAAAAGGAACGAGGCCCGTATGGTGGTCATGGCAATGAAGAATTGAAGGTAGATTGTCCCAGCTACTTACCCAATGCAGAGCAGCTTGCTGAAATAAAAGATATCTATCTACCTCATCAGAGAATGGAAAACCTGTTTCTTGTTGCGCATAAATCCCATTCCTATCAAAAAACCCTGGAATGTGGATCAAATATAGATTATAGCCAAGGTCGGCGGAAGTTACGAGATGAACACTAAAATAAACATATCGGTCATGATGACGAATATGACCTGTATGGACCTCATCATATGTTTGGGTAAACATCCAAGGCAAGTGATATAGAGGTATGACGACCGCCGTATTAAATCCCAAAGATTGCTGATATTTCGGTAAAGCACCAACTACATCACCTAGACCCCCTGCTTTTGCGGCAGGGTAACATTCTGCTGAAACATGAAGTATATGAATCAAGTCTTCTTACTTTTGTGATAAATTAAAAAGAGGATTAATTAATCCGTAATCGCCATGAAATTACGCACCCTATCCGAACAATCAAAGAATTAAATTGTCTCAAAGCATAATTTTTAACAATAAACAAACACATGAAGCATTGGAAATTAGTTGTGGCAGTTTTGATGACCTGTTTTTTTGGCAATTCCTGCATCGTCATTGAGCAGCCATTTAGTCGATTGCCTCCAGGAAAATGGATGGGTATCCTACAATTGGATAAAGAAATAAGCGGAATGCCAAGGGTTGAAAAAGAAAATATCGATCCACTTGTTCAGTTTCAGGCTGTGAATGCTGGAGAATTGCCGTTTGAGTTTGATGTGGTATATATCACGGAAGACTCATTCAACATTCATTTAATCAATGCAGGTGACACTTTTGTGATTTCCGACATCAAGTATGGAACCGATAGAAGTAAAGCAAAAGATACTTTTGAAATTCATTTTCCTATGTATAATACCTTATTGAAAGGCTACTTCGAAGAAAATGTTATGGAAGGAAATTGGATTGTTAATGATCGTGAAAACTATAGGATTCCCTTTGTAGCAAGGTTTGGAAAATCAGAAAAATTTACCGAATTAAAAAAGACCCCAACGTCAAATTTGACAGGAATTTGGCAGGTACTCATGGGTACAGATAAAGATAATCCATCTGAAATGCTTGCATCGTTTGAACAGGAAGGAAATCTCATAAGAGGAACGTTTTCATCCCCAAGTGGTGACTACCGTTTTTTATCCGGTACTGTTCAAGGGAACAAATTGTATTTATCCCAATTTGATGGTGCGACGGCTTATTTGGTAGAAGCTAAAATAGAACAAGACGGAACCCTTACAGGCTTATTTAGATCGGGTAGACATTATCAAACACTTTGGACAGGAAGACGCGATTCATCAGCGCACATTTCCATTGCTGAACATAGTGAATCCGTCAAAGGAAAAAAAGTCACATTTGCTTATCCGGATCAAAATGGAAAAATAATAAATTCTGATAATCCGAGTTTTAAAGGTAAACCAATGGTATTACAAATTATGGGCTCCTGGTGTCATAATTGTTATGATGAAGGTCGTTTTTTTAATCAATTACCCATAAAATACCAAGACAATATCGCGTTTGTTGGATTAGCCGTTGAGCGCGCAACCGATGAGAGTGCAGCCCTTAGAAGAATTGAAGCTTTCAAAAAGCAAACAGGGGTTACTTACCCTATTCTCCTGGTTTCGAATACAACCCAAAAAGAAAAAGTGCTGGAAGCAATGCCATTTCTTGACAAAATAGAAGCATATCCTACAACCGTTTATTTGAACCGAAATCATGAAATTGTAAATATAAAAAGTGGATTTTTTGGACCAGCAAGCCATCTTCATACTGAATGGAGAGAGCATTTTTTGCAAACTTTGGATAAATTAATTGACCAATGAGGAAAATAGCACTAATCACAGGAGCAACATCTGGTATAGGCAAAGCTTGTGCCCATTTATTTGCAGAAAATGGTTATGATCTAATTATAACAGGAAGAAGAAGCGACCGTCTGCATGCCCTTGCTGAGACATTAAAGACTCAATTTACAACTACTGTATTTCCACTGGTATTTGACGTAAGAGATGCTGAGCAGGTTCAATTAACTATGATTACTTTGGGTGAAAGCATTTGGATGCGTTGCGAGGTGGTAATCAATAATGCGGGTTTGGCCAAAGGGCTAGATTTTATTCACGAAGGTAAGATGGAACACTGGGAAACCATGCTCGATACCAATATTAAAGGATTATTATACATTACCAGATTTGTGAGCCCATATTTAGTTCGTAAAAAATCAGGACATATTATTAACGTTGGCTCAATAGCAGGTAGAGAGGTGTATACAAAAGGAGCTGTATACTGCGCATCCAAAGCGGCAGTTGACGCACTTACAAAAGGAATGAGACTTGATCTTCATAATCATGGAATTAGAGTTTCACAAGTAAGTCCCGGGCACGTTGAAGAAACAGAATTTGCGCGTGTTCGTTTTGATGGTGATGAGCAGCGAGCAAAAATTTATGATGACTTTCAACCCTTGAGATCCTCAGACGTAGCTGATGTCATTTATTTTATGGCAAGCAGACCACCACATGTGAATATACAAGACGTTTTAATGATGGGAACCCAGCAAGCAAGTGCAACAATTATTGATAGAAGTGGTCGCTAGGTATTGGCATTAAACGCTTTAGATTTGCGTTGATAAAATTCATAGACAGGCATGGCACCTAAAGTGGTAGTTACTGCGATTAAGACCAAAATTGAATAAACAGAACTATCGATAAGACTGTAAAATAAGCCAATATTGGCTATTATTAGTTCCATCAATCCCCTTGAGTTCATAAGAGCTGCAACAGACATGCCATCTGCATGAGAGTATCCATTGTAGCGCATCACACCGTACAATGGAATATATTTACTTGCAAATGCAATAATTACCATTAACAAAGATGGAACCAAATATTCAACATTTGCAAGTTGGCGCATATCTGTATTTAGACCTGAGTATGCGAAAAAAACAGGTAGAAAAAGAATAACAACAATATCCTTTAAACGAATTGACATTTCGCTTATAAAATTGCCCTCTCTGGGTATGGCTAAACCTAACATAAATCCACCAAATACAGAATACAAACCAATTTCATCTGTAAATATGGCACAAAATAACAATAGCCATAAGACAATGGCGAAAGTGTTGGTCTGAAAACCATCTGTTGTTTTATTTTTCAGTAGTTTTAAAAGCAATGGTTTTATAACATAAAAAAGAACAATGACCAAACCGACTGCACCCGCAACCATCCAGTAAACACTTTTAAAGCTGTTTCCAGCTGCAATTGCAGTCACAAAACCTAATAATATCCAGCTAACCACATCTTGCATAGAAGCTGAAATCATGGCTATTCCGCCTAATTTAGTCCCAATTATATTCTTTTCTTGCAAAATTCTGGCAAGCATAGGGAAGGCGGTAATGGCAAAAGCTGTACCTAAAAAGATACCAAATGAAGCAAAAGGAATATTATAACTATTGAACAAATCTCCGTACCACCATGAAGCCAAAAAACCAGCTGCAAAAGGAACAATGATTGCTCCAAAAGAAAGCAAACTCGAATCTATCAATGTTTTTTTGGTAAACATATCCAGATTTATTTCCGTACCTACCAAAAACATGTAAAAAGACAATCCAATATTGCATATTACGAAAAGATACGGCATTACTTCTTTTGGAAATATCTCTTGCTGCCATTCCGGAAATAGTGCACCTAATAATGTTGGGCCTAGTAACACTCCCGCTATCATCTCACCCACAACTCTGGGTTGAGCAATCAATCTTGCTGCACTTCCTACAATTCGGGCTGCTGTTAAAATCATCAACAGTGCAATGGCCACCTTTACAAATAGATGTAAATTGCTCATGAAAACTTATTATTATAGATTCGAGAATAAATTCTTTATTTCAGTAGCATCCTTTGGTTGCATACGACCGCTAAGTACTAAGCGAAGTTCTCTCCGTCGAATGGCACTTTCATATTGTTTTTGTTCTTCACCAGTAAGCGGTAAAATTTCAGGAACGGGCAATGGTTGCATTGAATCCCTTTCAATGGCCACAAAAGTCAAATAAGCATGATTACTTCGGCGATTATTTCCTCCCTTAAAATCTGCAGTAAAAACCTCTACAAATACTTCTAGTGAAGTATTAAATGTTCTTGTTACAGAAGCAATTAAAGTTACAACATCTCCATTGTGTATTGGTTTTTGAAAAGAAACATGATCCACAGACGCAGTCACTACATACTCTTCACAGTGCCTTGCAGCACACACACTTGCAACAATATCCATCCAGCGCATTAAATTTCCTCCCATGAGATTACCCGTTGGGTTGGTATCATTGGGCATAACCAACTCTGTCATAGTAGTGCGTGAATCAGCTACTTTTTTTTGTTTTCTGATTTCCATGAAAAGCAATTAGATTATAAGTACACCTTGTTGTTCTAAAAGTGGCACAAAAGTAAAGTTTTCAGCACAAATACTCCCTTTTACAAATACGAAACGCTTATCAAATAGATAATTATCCTGACTAAAGCTGACTAAAAATTCGTGAGCCAAATCAAAAAGTTCTGTTTGAATTGTTTCAATTTTGACTGAACTATAGGGAGGGATTTCTTCGTAAAAAAATCTAAAAGTCGAGGTCTGTACTTTTTCTCCAGCTCGCTCTCCAAATCCCTTACTGGAAATTATAACATTTTGAAGAGGTATCGCTTTCTGGTTGATCAGGTAAACATCCCATAAGCCATGCTCTATTGACTCAATGATAGGAGGAATAATAGCTATTCCTACATCTGTCACTTTACGTATTTCAATATCCTTTTTCACGGGATTAGAACATTGATGAAAACAAAAAGTTCCCAAACATTATATAACCAAAGCCTCAAAAACAGATAAATCACTGATGGATTCAATGTCAGCTTCCATCAAAACACCAAAATGTCGCAGAAATACGTCTTCTATCTCATAAATAGTTGGCATATCAGGTAGTAATTGCGCCATACTGCATACATCTCTCCCTTCATCTTGAATCCCACATGGTATTATGTTTCTAAAATGTTCCAAATCTGGACAAACATTAAATGCGAGACCATGCATACTTACCCAACGGCTAAGGTGTACACCAATGGCACAAATTTTACGTTGAACAGGAGGTTCATGGAATTTGACCCACACCCCGGTATAACCCGAATCCCTATAAGCAGATATTTTATACTCAGCGAGGGTTTTTATTATCGCCTCCTCTAAGGTTCGAACGTATCTATGTACATCTCTGAAAAAATATTCCAGGTCTAAAATAGGATACGCGATTAATTGCCCAGGTCCGTGATAAGTAATATCTCCCCCCCTATTTATTTTATAGAAATGAAATTGTTGAAGATGTAGTTCTTGCTCAGAAAGACGCAGATGATCCATGTGTCCAGATTTACCAAGGGTATATACTGGAGGATGATCACACAACAGCAAAAAATGACAATTGTCAGGAAACAAACTCGCTTCCTTTACAGACAGCAAACCTCTCTTCCGACGCACTAAAAAATCATGTAATCTAGTTTGTAAATCCCAAACTTCTTTGTAATCTTTTGTGCCAAGTCTCAACACCCGAATCTTTTGCATATGCCACGATTGTCCTAGCTAAGGTACATCGGTTAGCCTGGAAACCATATAAATCCAAGTACAAAATTTTGCTAATTTTTATGGATAAGTGAGTTAAATAAGCTTCACCATGTATCGGACCAAATCGGTCGTTGTAATAATCCCCACACATTGCCAGTTTTGGTCATCATCGACCACCGGAAGGGCGTGAAATTCCTCTTTAGAAAAAATTTCTGCTACCAATGATATAGGATCAGAAGTCTTGACAACCCTCGGCTTTGAGGTCATAATTTGTGAAAGTGTGAGCATGTTTAGTATCACTTCATCAGCTCCCTCTTGTCCTGGAATCAGGGCTCCAAATGTAAGTCTGTTTATGTCAGTCTTGCTTACTATTCCTACTAATTGATTCCCCCTCAGTACAGGCACGTGCCTAATATGTTCATCGCTTATAATATCTAAAACTTCCGTCAAAGGTTCATTTTCCTGTACTGTGATAACATGATGTGTCATCAAATCCTTTACTAAAATATCCATTGCCATAACTTATCTTATTTGCGCTGCAAGATACCGTTGTCAACATGCTATTTTGGATGAGCTACATCACTAATTTATCTGATAAGAATCAACAGAGAGTTTTTCGCAAGGTAAACCGATATGCGCTATTCTCTAATCCAACGAATATGAAGATTGTCGATAAAAATGGGCGAGTCGCCTGGATTCCAGATATAGACCAATAAACGATCTCTCACATCTTTCATTTTTAATACTGGTACCTCATAAGCAAAGTCAATCCATTGGCCATTTTTTATATTTTCGCTAATCGGAAAACTTTTGTAGTCAAAAGGTATTAGTTGGTTTTCATGGCAGAATACAACCAAGGACTCGCAAGGGCAAGAACCCTCGGGGTAATAAGCACTAAATTCGCAACGAATTGTAGAAGGCGCCGGATGCTGAACGCTATTTAAAAAGATATTAAGTCCTTTTGAAAAAGGTGTTTGATTGTCCAACCGTTGACTAAATTTTCCTGATAATGAAACTGTAGAATCGAGATTAGTTTCCGTACTATCCGATTCAAAATCTGTGGTCAATAAATCATACGGTCTTCTAGAATCGCCGACATGTTGAAATACTCCGATTTTTCTTTGCTGTCCAAAATATCGGTCATAGGAATCATAAATACCTAATTCTCTTAGATTTGAATTGTTTTGCAAGGATTCAATAGAAACCTGATCATCTAATGCCGAAAAATGATCATCCCAAATTACAATGGGTTGACCATCAATCCATTCAGCAGTTTGTATTTGATTAGTAAACCGTCTTTCTAATGGGTCAAACCAATCTAGCCCTAATGCTAAAGTCACCGCTGGTGAACCCGTGTAAATGGGCAATGAATTTGTTAATTTTAAATTAGCATTTGCCACTTTTAAAGCATCAAACACGGGAGAAGGAGATAAATGATAATCCCAATCCCAGTGAAAGACAAGGTTCAAAGTTAGAATCAGGGCAATGACCATTTTAAATAACTGCGAAAATGGAGTCCTTATCCATTGAAATAGCCATGTCCATCCAGTAAGCATTACTAGCGCAAATAAAGGCATGACTCCCAATAAAACTCTGGTTAATCCATAAGAATTGAAAATACCTAGATACCAAAAAAGGGTATGCGCTAAAAAATATGAAATTGCACCAGCGTACACGAAAGCAAGGTGAGTGTTTTTTATGGAATTAAACCTGGAAATTTTAATGTTACGAAATGTGAAAACCACAGCCACTAATACACCTAATGCAATAAAAAAATATTGCACTGGCGTAATGATTTGAGTAAAATAATAAAAGAAATGCCACCATGCACCCTTCCCATAAAAACTGATGGTAGTAGCGTACGACATTTTTGAAAATATCCATAGGTAGTCACCATAGAGAAAAAAACCAGCTAAAGAAAAAACTACATGACCAACAGCAAGCAAGGGTAACAGCAGTCCTTTGTTTTTCCAAATTAAATAAGCAGTAGTTACTATCAAAATAATCAGACCCTCAGACCGCACAAAAGGTAAAAAAGAAAGCCAACATACGGCCATACCTGATTTGAAAATGGAAAAAAGATACAAGCCTATCACTAACCAAGCGGCAAATAGCGGCTCTGTAAGTCCGGATAGTACAAGATGGTATGCAGCGGGTGTCGTAAATAAAAAGATTGGAATCCAATCGGCATAGGGAATTTTCCAATTTTGAGCCGTTTTTGACATCAAATATCCCGATATGGCAAACATTACCGTATTAAAGATTTTAATGCCAATGAATCCCAGCTGCGCAAATGGAGCAGCAAGTATCACATAAACTGGCTTTGCCCAGTGATTTAGAAAATTTTCTGGATGTATAAAGGCATATTTTGCAAATAAGTAATGTAATATGCTATCGCCTTCATCTCCTGTGCCTTTGTAAACTAACATCAGAACAATCATTGCGATTATATAGAATACAGTGACAAGGAGTGCCAATTCCCGTTCTATATAAGTTTTACCTAAGGAAATTAAGGAAGACAAAGGGTTATTATTTTGGATAAAAAAGATGGCGTTCTTAATATCTACAAATGTAAACATTCAATTTCTTATCTGGACTATTAAAATACCCTTATCCAAATCAGCGTTTAAAATTTTCAATTAGGCTGTTGTATTCAACTATTTTAAAATGAAAGAATTTCTTGATGTCTAATTGAACGCGGGCCGGGATTCAAGAAAAATTGAACCCCGGGAATGCATTATTGTGATTACCTTTGTCTTTAATCTACGTATTACCGTAAGAATGAGGTAGCATTGTATAGTCAAGGTAAAAAAGAGAATATGAAAATAACTTTCTACGGCCATTCCTCATTTTTGGTGGAAACAATGGGTAAGAAATTGCTTTTTGATCCATTTATTAAGGATAATCCACTCGCAATTGATGTATCTATTGACGATTTAATGCCGGATTACATATTACTGTCTCATGGGCATGCAGATCATGTTCTTGATGCAGAATACATCGCCCGGAAAAGCGGTGCCAAAATAATTTCCAACTTTGAAATAGTTTCTTGGTATAAAAATAAGGGTTTGCAAGGCCACGAGATGAATCATGGAGGTACTTGGTCATTCGATTTTGGAAAAGTCAAATATGTCAATGCTGTTCATTCCTCGGTTTTGCCTGATGGAACCTATGGAGGTAATCCTGGAGGATTTGTGGTTGAAAATAATGAAGGAAGGTTTTATTTTGCGGGAGATACCGCGTTGCACATGGACATGAAGCTAATACCCCTCACTTGTGGTATGATTGATTTCGCAATTTTACCCATTGGCAGTAATTTTACCATGGACATGTACGATGCTAAGATTGCCTCGGATTTTTTGGAATGCAGCGAAGTAATCGGCTGTCATTTTGACACATTTGGATACATCACCATTAACCACGATGAAGCCCGAGAGATTTTCAATAAAGGTGGTAAAACGCTCCGGTTGATGTATATAGGTGAAACAATTGAATATTAATTATGGGAAAAGTAATAGCCATAGCTAATCAAAAAGGAGGTGTTGGAAAAACCACCACAGCTATAAATTTGGCCGCATGCCTAGCCGTTCTTGAAAAAAAAGTTTTGCTGATCGATGCGGATCCTCAAGCCAACGCTACCTCAGGAGTAGGCATTGATGCAGATTCATACGATTACAGTATATACGATTGTATGCTCAATGACACTGATCCAAAGGAAGTTATTTTACCTACACCCACTCCTAATTTGTATGTATTGCCCTCTCACATTGATCTTGTTGGAGCAGAAGTTGAGTTGGTTTCCCTTGAACGTAGAGAATATATCATGCGTGCTTTTATTCAACAAATCCGCGATGATTACGATTATATATTTATAGATTGTCTGCCCTCATTGGGTCTTATTACAGTAAATGCCTTAACCGCAGCTGATGCCGTTATCATACCCATACAGTGTGAAATATTCGCATTGGAAGGATTTTCAAAATTGAAAAATACAATAAATCTAGTTAAAAAACAATTGAATCCAACCCTTGAAATAGAAGGAGTGTTATTGTCAATGTATGACAAACGACTTCGACTTGCCAATTTAGTAGTGACAGAAGTACGTGACTTGGTGAAGGATGCGATATTTGATACAGTAATACACCGCAATTCAAAAATATCTGAGGCACCGAGTACACATCAACCCGTGGTGCTCTACGATGCTGCCAGCAAGGGTACAATAAATTTTTTAAATTTGGCTAATGAGTTTTTGATTAAAAATGAAAGAAAAGTGGTTAAAACCATGGTATAATAAATTTAAACAGTGAAAAAGGTTAACAAAAAAGAGTTAGGATTAGGCATTAGGGCATTGCTTGGAAATATGGATGAAGAATTTCAAAAAGATGCTCCAGCCGTCATCCGCGAATTGAATACAGGGATTTTGGAGATTCCAATCCGTGAAATAGAGGTAAATCCATTTCAACCTAGGACAGAATTTGAATCAGAATCCCTGCAAGAGTTGTCCAAATCTATTGCTTCATTCGGTTTGATACAGCCTGTAACAGTAAGAAGACTGCATGAGAATGCTTATCAACTCATTTCTGGAGAACGTCGTTTTAGGGCTTCTCAAATGGCAGGTTTAGAGGCCATTCCAGCCTATATAAGAGTAGCAAATGACCAGGAAATGTTGGAAATGGCATTAGTTGAAAACATTCAACGCCGGGACTTAAATGCTATAGAAGTGGCGATAAGCTATCAACGTCTTATGGATGAATGCAAGTACACCCATGAAGTTTTGTCAGATAAAATTGGCAAAGATCGCAGTACTGTGACCAATTATACCAGACTACTTAAGCTACCTCCTGAGGTACAACAGGCCATAAAACTCCAGGAAATAAGCATGGGACATGCCAGGGCTTTAGCTGGAATTCAAGATATCGCATTACAATTAGCATTATTACATAAGACAAGAGATGAAGAGTTGAGTGTACGTGCCTTGGAGCAGATGATTAGAAAGCACAATTTATCTAAGCATAAAACACCCAATAGGTCCGAGAAAGCAGACGATCCGTACAAGCATGTAATGCGCTCTTTGGCCAATTATCTCGATACGGAGGTTACCATAAAATCAAGCCCTCAGGGAGATGGAGGTACTATTACTATACGTTTCGAAGATGTACAGGATTTTAACCGGATTTTGGAGCTCATACATGCATAATGGATTTATTTATCTAATGTGGGTGGCCACAGTATTTGGTTTTTTTGAAACCTCAGCTCAGAGTGATTTAGAATCACAATCTTCTGAAAATCCTGGGTTATTGGATTCTATGCGCATCGAAGATAAAGTGGCTTCAGATTCATTAAATAATAAAGTATCTACAAGAAATTATGGCGAACATTTTTTGAAGCGCCTAAATTCTGAATACCCCAAACCAAAAACTGCAGCTATAGTAGGACTCATGGTTCCTGGAGGAGGACAAATGTACAATCAAGATTGGTGGAAAGTTCCTATTTCGTGGGCAGGCTATGGAGGAGTAGTATATTTGATCAGAACGAACACATTAGAATACAGATCTTTTAGAGATGCTGTAACTTCTCGTTTAAATCAACAAGCCGATCCTTATCCACAATTTTCCCTTCCGGGGTTAAGACGACAGCGAGATTTTTATCGTAAAAATATGGAACGAGCCTACATTGGTCTAGTAGCTGTACATGTTTTAAGTGCGTTAGAAGCTTTTGTGGCATGCCATCTGAATCTTTTTGATATTAGTGACCAGCTCAGTATGGGTGTAGGCGCATCAAGCCAATATCCATATGCATCATTTCCAACTACTACGATTTTTCATTTTACATACAATTTAAAATGAATTATTTATACTACTTTTATTAAAGTTTTGGTTTAATTTATTTCAACCATAAATCGACATATTTCCCATCAGGATCATATCTTTCGGCTTGTCCTTTGATATTAAATCGTCTATCATTTCTAGGATCAGCACCTACACCAGCTATGTAAGCCCAATTGCCATAATTGGAACAAGGATCAAAGTCAATAAGTAAAGACTCAAAATAAGCAGCACCCCATAGCCAATTGACTTTTAAATCATGAACTAAATAACTGGCTACATTTTGTCGACCTCTATTTGACATAAATCCGGTAAGATTGAGTTCAGTCATATTGGCATCAATAAAGGGCTCGCCCGTGGTTCCTTGGCACCAACGCTTAAATCGGTCACGCTCACCAACACTTTCAGTCCATTCTCTCCTACCGCTTGTACCTTTATATTGAAAAATTTTAACACCATATTTTTTAGCATGAAACCGGAAAAAGTCTCTCCATAGTAATTCAAAATAGACCCAGTAAGTACTTTCATTGGCACCATAATTGATTTCATACTGCTTTAATTGGTGATATATATATTTGGGAGACAGTGACCCTAAGGAGAGATATACTGAAAATTTGGTAGAATAATCACTGCCAATCAATCCATTGCGCGTTTCCTTATATCGAGATACTGGACCTTCTGGTTGCATATAGTCTTTTACTCTTTGCAATCCGGATATCTCTCCAGCCTTAAAAGGAAAAACACTTCTTTGATCAGATATATTATCAGGTTCATTTATAGCAAAACCAGTAAAACCCTGCTGATAATCAGAAGGGATGTGCGCAGGAAGTTCGGGAATATATTGAGGCGTGGGCAATGGATTTCTTATGGTTACATTTCCTTCTATTTCTTTTCGAAAATGGGTAAAGATATCGGGGGTATGTGTTACTGGAAATGGAAGATCAGCTGTATGAATCATCATTTTACCTCGAAAAAAGTACATTTCCTGGCCAATTGTCCATAGTTTTTTTTCTAAAGAGTTCTGAATGTAAGCTTCCTCAAAGGTTCTCTCTCGATTACAGAAAATTCCAGAAGATTTGCATTGTCTGGCAAGATCAAATAAAATATCCTCCGTTTTTCCGTGAAGAATAAGTAGATCACTTCCCAAATGCCTTAAGTTGGTTCTTAGATCATTAAGTGCTTCACATATTCGTTGTAGCCTATGCGAGCCAATTTTTGGAATATCGTCTAATATGAGTTCAAAATTGCGGCTATCCCAAACATAAACAGGCAAAAGGTAATCACATTTTTTAATAGCCTCTGTTAATGCTTCGTTGTCGTGCAACCTTAAATCATTTCTAAACCAAAGAATACCCGTGTGTTTATACATGGCTTTTTCTGTATTAACAATCTAATTTGTATGATGTTGAGATACAGTAATACATTATCCTTTGTCAGGCCTAGCTCCAATCGTATATTTGCGATACACTTTTTACGTTGTAATTCGTTTTAATACAATAACCTTTTTTATGCAGATGCATTTTATACTCCTCCTTGCCTGTTTACTATCCATTCAAAGCGTTGCGTTAAGTCAAAACCGTATTCAAAATCGTAAAACGCCCCCCCCGAAAAAAGAAATAACTAAAAAATCGGGTATAGATTGGAAACAAAAATTATGGTACGGTGGCGGTTTTGGATTAGGCTTTACGGGCAATTCATTTGAAAGTGTATTCATGATTGGCGTTTCCCCTATGGTAGGATACAAAATCACTCCTTGGCTCTCAGCAGGACCAAGGATAGACTTTTCATATACCTACTTTGGATATAATTACAACCCTGCCGTAAGGGGCAAATTGAATTTATTTTCTTACGGTATCGGTCCTTTTACCCGATTGAAAGTATACCAGTCCTTTTTTGTACATGGTGAATTTCAGGTAGAAAGTCGAGCAATTCCTTTTTCAACAGGAGCTGGATTTAGGCCTATTAGGGATGTTCAAAATAATTTGTTTTTAGGCATTGGTTATAATCAAGGATCCAGCGAATTATTACTTTTATATAACTTTTACGCCACCAACAGGGATTATTTACAACCCCCTTTTGATATCCGTTTCGGTTTTACCTACAATTTTTAGCGCAAATAAGTTTCAAACCAATTCAATATTCTGCTATACTCGTCATACCATGAAGAGTGTCGAACAAAACCATGATCTTCGACAGGGTAAAGTGCCATTTGATATGATTTTTTTTCCAACTCAATTAGTTTTTGGTTAAGACGAACCACATCTTGAAACTGTACATTTACATCTACTACTCCATGTAAAATGAGTAAAGGATCCTTTAAGCCTTCTGCAAAATAAATGGGAGAACTCCTTTTGTATGATAAACTATCATCAATAGGTGTATTCAATATATTACTGGTATATCCATGATTATAATGGGCCCAATCTGTCACAGAGCGAAGTGCTGCACCACATGCAAATAATCCAGGATATTTAAATAAAGCCATCATTGTTATAAAACCGCCATAGGACCCGCCATAAATTCCGACTTTGTCAGGCTGAACGGAACAACTATCTATCAAGTATTTTCTGGCATCGACATAATCATCCAGATCTCTGCCACCCATGTGTCTATATATGGCTGTTCTCCAATCTCTACCATATCCTGCACTGGCTCTAAAATCTAAGTCCATCACCGTGTAACCCATATCCATGAGAAGGTGATGGAACATATATTCTCTATAATAAGAGCTCCAAAATTTGTGCGCATTTTGGAGATATCCTGCACCATGCACAAAAAGAACAGCACTACCATTCTTCTTCTCCATGGTTGGACGATAAATTCTTGCAGGAACCTTTTCTCCATCAGATGCAGTCAGATAAACCACTTCCGGTGCTTTCCAGGGATAAGATTTGAACTTTTCGGAAAGACTTTGAGTGATTTGCTGCCAATTGGAGTCGATTTGCAGATAAATTTCTGGAATAACATTTGCTTTTGAGTGCAATAAAGCCATTTTTGAGCCATATACATCCGTAATCAGGTCGCTCGCCCCATCAAGTGGGGAAATAACATTCAGGCTACCATCCAACAAAAGCTCATATATACTATAAATTCCTGGATCAACTGGATTTGCTTTGACAAAAAAACTCTTCTTGCTGAGACTCCATATGACATCATGGATTTCAAATTCACCTGAAGTGAGTGCTCTTTTGTTTTTAGTTTTGACATTGTACAAATACAAATGAGCATATCCTGAACTTTCAGATTTGTAAAACACCCATGGCGTACCCGGAATAAACCCAGCTGATTTCGAAGAATAACGAATCCCGGGTCCACCAATCCATGCTTCATCATGTTGATGATCGACAAGCGTCCATTCGCGGTTTTCCGGATGGAATAAAATTAACCACCTGTCTTTATTATCATGACTTATTATTTCAATTAACCAAGAATCATGCTCGAAAGAGGACCATGCCTGTGTTATGGATATCGATTTAGGCTGTTCATACTTTTGGGAGTATGCCTTTATATCTTTAGCGTACTCTTTAAGATATTCGGGTTTGTCATAGATTCCGGGCAATTCGTTAAAATCAATAGAAACAAAAGTATCTAATTGGAGATCTCCTACCCATAAGCGATGTTCGGGTAATTCTTGTCCAACTTTAGGCCTGCCTTGAATCATGGCCGAGTACCCATCTTCAGCCATATAATTTGGAATTTGGGTAGATTTGTTTTCTTTATTGAGGAATATTGAATATGCTACATACCTCCCATCGCCACTAATTGCCAAAGGCCGACATTCTCGTTTGTCCAGATAAAATTTAGGTAAGTCAAATAATCCTTTATCTTGTTGTTCCCTTAACTCTCTCGTTCTTGCATTTTCTTGATGAAATTCAAACAAGCTTAACTCTTCTTTCTGCATCCAACTTTTTTCCACATTTTGTTTGGATGGATCCTTCTGCCGAATCATTTCATTCAACCGAACCAACGATCCATTTTGTAAGTTAAAGCGATAAAAATCATTATTGATAATCAGGTAGGCAAAAGAATCATTTTTTCCAAATCCTGAAAATTCAATGTTAGATGGCAGGTCTAGCAGTAGGGAAATATTATTATTTGCATCAATCCTCAAAAGGTTTCCCTGTGTAACTGCCAAACGTTCATTACTTTTAGGAATCACAAACTGTCTGTCCGGAGATAATACAATACGATTAGAATTGATGGAGTCTAGACGGTCGAATTTTTGGGATTTAATATCAAATCCATATAAAACAGAGGGTCCGAGAGCGCTGTCTTTCTTGAAATAATATAAGGTATCCCCTCCCACTGACCATTGAGCGCTTTCAGGTGGGTGCCCAATGTAATCGTAACCACGCATGATTTCACGTAGATTTAATTCTTGAGATCTACCTGATAAAGAGCAAAATATAAAAAGCAATAAAGAAAAACAAGTAAAATAAACCTTAAAACGTAATATCATTTGAATCCAATTTAATAGGAAGATCTTATAAATGGTTTACGAAAGACTTTACCGGAAACCGAAACTTCCAGCATGTACCATCCATTGTTCAAGTGTGAAATATTAATTTCTGTAGGCTCACTTAGTAATTTGCCTGGCATTTCCTGGTGAGCAATAACTGTTTGCCCCAGCGCATTGGTTATTTTGCACTGAACCCCTTTGTTGGCCAATTCATTTTCAATGGTAAAAAATAATCGGTCTAAAAAAATTGGATTAGGGTATAAATGTAATTTTTGATTTTCTACGTCAGCTTCTCTGACAGAAACGATACCTTCCAGAGGATAAGTGATTCCATTAGTAAGTGCAACCCAAACTTCAATGAGTAGGTCATTGTTAATCAATAAACCGTTTGCTGTGAACAGAGTTATTGACTGCCCTTTTAAGTCCTGCAGCGTCCAAAAAAACCAACCAAATCCATTGTCATTTTTGTCTCTAATAGCTAATTCACCAGCGTAAGGCTCTAGAAGTTTTTCTATCGAGAACGTGCCTAATCCTATTGGATTATCCCACATTTTAACATCATCAATTACACTTCTTACCATTATTGAATCAAGCAAAGAAGATCCGTGAAAAATTGAAACCTCGCAAGAGTCAGGATCAGAGGATTGCAAAGAATTTCGCAGTCTGTGAGCAACATTCAAAGGAAAATCAATATTATTATCTTCGCCATAAGCGATAGCTTGAATGTCAGATCCATTAGACAAGTTAAAATCAGCAGTAAAAATGGCATCTGCTGCAGATGATGAACCTCCAGGGGCTATTGCTAAATACTTATCCTGGCCTGCAGGTAAAGGAATAAAAGAAGTAGCACCTTTTAAGGCAATATCAGACGCATATTTTATTCCATCCCAATATAAATCCAAGGAATCCAAGTCTGTATTGTTTATAAACTGTAGTCTACCAACGGCACCTTTGGATATGGGAATAAATGCCCCCATTTCAGTGACCAAAAATAACCCAAATGGTTCATCCTGATCATCTCGTAAACCAGAAGCTACTATAAGATTTGACTGGCCTTTTAGTGGGAAGAAATCTGGAAGAAAAGTTTCAAGAATTTGACTATTATCGTTTACATCTAAGACGTAGTCTGTTGGTAATAAAGATAAATAATCAATATCCTGACCATATTCCCAATCTGAAATCAGTGTCCTGTTGTACCGAAGATTCAAATCAACCACAGGAAACCCCGGGGAACCTTGCATAAATCGCACTTCAACCAATTCATCATCGATCGCAGTGGAGCGCATTCCATTTAAAATAGTTAGGTATATCGGGAAGTCTTGATTATCATGGATTCCATTGGAGATAATTGTGTAAACATCACCAGCATCTAATTGGATGATATTCGAATAAATTTCATCTTCAGCACCTGACATCCCCGTTGTGAACAATTGTATTTCAAGATCTACACCGGCAGGAATATCATTAAAGGAGGTACCGCTTCTGAAGGAAATATTTTCAAATAGCTTTTCTCCAAATAAATAAAGGTCAATGTTACCGGTTTGAGGTGAATTGTGTATCCATTGGACAGAGGCAAAATCAATTTTCTTAAGCGGAATTACGATCCCATTTGCCAGCGCTATAGAAAGTGAGAACGAGGGCTGAGCTTCATTATAACCACTTGAAAAAAGCACACCCGCATTGTTTTTAATGGATCTGGAGTCTAGTAGAAAAGACATTTTTTCATCTGGTTTTACAGAGGATATCACATCTATGATGTAATAATTAGATGATAATTCCCTTGGCGCAGCAAACTGACCATAACTAAGTCCTAAAAAAAGAGGGCTACCTCCTCTAATCACAAAATCAAGACCACTATTTTCAGGGCTGCCGTTATGAATACCTAATGAAAAAACTAATTCGTCTGTCGTCTGGGTTTTAGCATTCGTGCCAATGTGCCAACGTGGAGGAAAATCGTTAGACTGCGTATCTCCGTTTATAAAAACCGAGTAAGTTTTATCTTCAGGGATGGTTAATAAAGTATCTAAAAATGCATTTTCAAGCAGGGCATTGGCTGAAACGACTTGTAATTGGATAGGTTCATTGGCCTTCACTTCCAAAAATGGTGAAGCTGTACGTGAGTCTTTAAACGACTGCTCTTTGCGCTGATTGATGTAGAAATCAACTTCCTCTCCAATCAAATTTTGGACAAATTGTAACTTAGCGATGGCTTTGAGTCCTAAAGGGATAATCGTGCCATCAGGTAAAACCCCATAATAATGAGAGGTGTTTATTCCACCAATCACAACAGCGAAAGCTTTGTCTTTAAATACAACATTATTAAACTCCAATGCTCCTAAAAATGAATCTGAAGTCTGATCATTTAATTTAAACAAACGATAACTATTATCCAAGGTCAAATATTCTGATTTTTGCCCAAAACTGAGATCAGATAGAATGGTTTGACTATTGGTATACCCACCGGAAAAAGTATCCAATTTGGGTAGTCCATGAATAAATGAAAATTCGGCGTAATTCGAACCTGAAGAAGTGACCCGTGCGTCTTGAAGAACGTTTAATGATACTGGAAATTGGGGATTATTAGGGTCGCCTTGAAAAACAGCATAGTAATTCTTCCCTGAAATAATATTAAGGTTATAAATTGCAAAAGCCTCAGATACTCCTAAGCTATTTTTAGGAGCAAATGCTATTTCATTAGATTTATCTGTATCAAAATCTAGGAAAGATGTGGCTGTTTTAAACGAGAAAGAATCCAACAGTAGTTCACCGTTTAAATAAACATCGACTGCCTCATCTTCCAAATTATTAATAAGTTGAATTCTCGCAAATGAACGTTGTTGCAATGGGATGACTGTTCCATCTACCAATATCAAAAACAAACCAAATTCAGGGTCACCACCAAAAATTCCGGACATGAAGAACATGGCTGAAGCACCGCCAAGGTCAGTTAAATCAGCTTCATAGGTAACAAACGCTTCATCTTCATTAGAAAGCTGAATATCCATTTGATAGATATTGGTTACAGTAGATTGAACCTCACTGAAAGTACCATAATTAAGGGCACTGGATGCCGGATAACCAGTTCTGGAAATTAAATCGAGTTCAGGAGCGCCCTGGGAACCAGCGAAAGAAACTATAGCAACAGAATCAGGATGACTTGATTCAAGCAGCGCGCTTCGATTAAAAAATAACTGTAGGGGTAAATTGGGGTTGCCTACTACTCCACTTAAAACGATATGATGGTTTTTTTCTTTTTCCAGATTAAAAGAAAAATTAGAAAATGTATCTAAAACAGACTGGCTATTTGCGGGAG
Organism: uncultured Saprospiraceae bacterium; assembly: GCA_964449535.1. Lineage (GTDB taxonomy): Bacteria > Bacteroidota > Bacteroidia > Chitinophagales > Saprospiraceae > SLDF01. The sequence goes on along the minus strand of CAYUZA010000008.1, from coordinate 7,169 downwards.
CAATGCCTAAAGAAACATCAAATCCGGCAGGTACATCTAAAAATGGGGTTGCTGTTCTATACTTGAAATTGTCTTGCCATAAAATATCATTTAGATAAATATCCACAATGGAACCCGGACTATTATGTATGAGTTGGGTATTGACATATTCTATGCGCTCAAAATTCAGGGAGGATCCGTCAGGAAAAACACCCATTAAAAATAGGTCATCTTCTTCCGGAGTAATAGAACCTAGTACCCAAGACATAGACTTTCCAAGTGCAGATGAATCAAGATCACCTGTAAATGAAACTACCAGTTCTTCTGTTTCATCTGATCTAAAATCAATAAAAACCTTACCTGGTTTTCTTTGAAAAAATTCTGTAATCTCTGAATAGGAAAAGCTATCTGCTAATTGGCCGATACCTAATGAAGAGACATCCAAGGATGGTGTCCAAGGAGATCCATGACCAATGCGAACATCTATAAAATCTGAATCAGAAGCTAATTCTTTTGCATTATTATTGATTAACCAAGTAAAAGGGTATTGTGTGTTTTCAGGAATACCTGTTGATATGGCTGTATACGTTTGATTGTTTTCTAAAAAGATTGTAGAGCTAACTGTGATGTCATTGGCACTATTACTTCCTGAAGGAGCAATACCTATTTGGATACTTTCTTCAGCAGCCATATACATATAAGGAGTACCTTTCTTATAAGCAAGATCGGCAATCACTTTTTCATTATTTACGTAAACATCTATATCTGTACCTAATGAAGCATGTATCCATTGTATTCTAGCCACCGGGCTAAATGGAAGCTCTCTTACTTGCCCATCTGGTAAAGCAAGATAAAATCCTAGTTGAGGAGAACCGATAGCTGGACCAGAAGCAAATATTGTACCTGCTTTGCCAGCCAGTCCTGTTAAGTCAAGTTTGTGCGTATAGGAAAGATCTTCAAATTCAATCACATCAATATCGAGATAAAATAAATCCTCATTTAGTGTAGTATAAGTAGTATAGTCTCCGTACTCTGCTATAAACAGTTCATTTCCATTTCTAATTTTAAAACTCAATTTAGGCATTAAAATTGAGCCATGAAAGACGGAAAGGTCAATTTTTGAAGGGTCATCAGATACCTGTTTACCATTTTCATTAATTCGAAGATTAAAAGACGGCAAACCCGGAAGATCCCCAAGTACCCCAGAAAAACAGGCAATAAAATCTTTATCGTCTTCCAAAAAACCTAGATTGATGGAATAAAGAACACTGTCTGCTAATGTAGATGGCCATGCTCTAACTTCTAGGGTAAGATTAACATCGCTAGGAAGATTTAAATAAGGCGTAGCACTTCTAAACTTAAAATTCCGAAGTGAGGGTAGCACAACATCATTTATATAGATATCAAATGCAGGTCCGCCCTGAGACCCTAAAGTCGGTGAATTGTGTATGAATTGTACGCGCGTAAGCTGTGCTGCTACTTCTTGTGCTGAAGAAGTAATCAAGATGATCAAAAATAAGATTAAATTTTTCATAGCGCTTAGGGTTATATGATACACAAATATAAGGTTATCTAACATTATAATACCCGTGTTTTACAATTCATAGCTTTGCATTACGGATCACTGACATTCAATTGATTAAAAATTTAAGTTACATGTTAGTCTTTAAAAAAACAAAATGGGTTCAAATTCGAATGAAGAAGAAATTTTCATTGAATATAATTATTAGCTACTCATAATTATCAAAGTCATTACCATTGAACATCACATAATTAGAGATTGCTTACATTTACGACACATAAGAATTGCGATGTCATTACCTTTAAAATTTCCGCTCATTCTGGCTTCTCATTCGCCTCGAAGAAAACAATTACTTAAGGAATCGGGATTTGAATTTATCGCCATTCCTTCTGAAATAGATGAATCCATAGAACCATTTTGGGAAATAAAGGATATTGCTGTTAATTTGGCCATAGCAAAAGCGGCAGCTATCTTAAATTCTGATAATAAATCGTCTATTATTTTGGCATCAGATACTATTGTAGTTTTAGACGAGCAAATATTAGGAAAACCAACTGACAAAAACGATGCAAAGAACATGTTATCTGCTATGTCAGGTCGTGTACATGAGGTACATACTGGTGTTGCATTTAGGGGAGTATTTTCAGATCAATTTTGTGTTATAAGTCGGGTTGAATTTGACGTATTATCAAGAGAAGAAATAGATTATTACCTAGACTCTTGTGCACCATATGATAAAGCGGGTTCGTATGGCGTTCAAGAATGGCTAGGTCATTGTAAAATTAAATGGATAGAAGGATCCTTTACCAATATAATGGGTTTACCCATGCATGAGGTATATAAAGCATTGAGACCATATATGGGAATTTAACGTTTATTACCTAGTAAACCTGCGCATAACGGCACAAATCCAACCGCTGTCTTCGTGGATCCTGTCCAATTCAAAACCCGCATTATGATAAGTTTCCAATAATTCTTTTTGATCTTTACTTAATACACCACTCAGGAACACTAAACCCATAGGACGGGTAAGCCTGAATATTTCCTCAGCGTCATTCTTTAGAACATTTAGCTGAATATTAGCAATCACAACATCAAAGGAATCAGTCGGAAGCTGAAGATCCTTTAGTTCTCCCGTCATCCATTTGATTTGATTTAAGTGATTGCATTTTTCATTTTCAATGGCATTTTCTATTGCGATAGGGTCGATATCCGTTGCAACTACATTTGAAGCGCCTCTTTTTAATGCTAAAATGGCTAAAATACCTGTGCCCGTACCAACGTCAATGACATTTTTGTCCATCATATTATACTCAAGCATTGCTCTAATCATACTTCTCGTGGTTGCATGATGCCCGGTACCAAATGCCATTTTAGGTTGTATCATGATTTGGTATTTGTACGAAGAGGACTTTTCATGAAAAGGTGCATAAATTCTGCACAGATTTGGCTCAATATTTACTGGTTCAAAGTTAGACTCCCAAGACGTATTCCAATTTTCTTGTTGAACTTCACGAATGGTGTAATCAGCCTGTAATGATTTTAAAATGTCTGTCAGACTATTTTCCGATTCAGAGGACCACATGTCCTTACGCACATAAGCTAAAAGTGTCTCATCTGTTTCTTCAAAGGCTTCGAATGGCAAATCTGCAATGAAGGCAAGGATTTGCTCTTGTTTATCTTTATTAGATGCAGGAATAGAAATTTCTAAGTAAATGTGCATAACAAGCCTGATTAGTCTAAAGCGTTTGATTTTTTGAATGCCTGTAAGGTATTCATTATGAGAGCCATAACTGTCATTGGACCTACTCCCCCGGGTACAGGTGTTATAGCATAACATTTTTCAATTACCTCTTCAAATGCCACATCACCTACTAATTTATACCCCTTTGCATTTTCAGCTGTATTGACTTTATTAATACCCACATCAATAATAGTAGCACCTTCTTTTATCCAGTCTCCTTTTATATATTCAGGTATACCTATAGCAGCGATGACAATGTCTGCTTCTTGTACATAAGATTGCATATTTTTGGTTTTACTATGAACCAAGGTAACAGTGCAATCGCCAGGGTAGCCTTTTCTACTTAGCATTATACTAATAGGAGTTCCAACTATATTACTTCTGCCTATTACTACACAATTTGCACCAGCAGTTGGGATCTGATAATGTTCCAAAAGCATCATAATACCATAAGGCGTGGCGGGTCTAAATCCGGGTAGACCAAGGGTCATTTTTCCTATATTTATAGGATGAAAACCATCCACATCTTTAGCAGGATCAATTTGTAGCAAAATTTTATCCTCATCAATGTGTTTTGGAAGAGGCAACTGAACAATATACCCATCCAGCATTGGATCATTGTTCAGTTTGTGAACGATATTCTCCAGCTCATTTTCTGAAATAGAGTCCGGATGTTGTATTAATGTAGATTCAAAACCTACTTTTTCACAAAGCTTTATTTTGTTGCCCACATATGCTTTGCTTGCCGGATTGTCGCCAATCAGCACGGCTGCCAAATGGGGTTTACGGAAGCCTTTGCTGGTGTATTGAATCACTTCTGAACGAACTTGTACTGCTAATTTTTCCGAAAGTGCTTTACCGTCTAATAATATCATAGTAGAAAATATTAAGCTTTATAAGCCCAAATATAGCATCAGGGCTAATACATTTAAGCGGATTGAATAAATAAGTTAATATAAAAAAAGAAATCAGGTAAGAATAAAAGGCTCCATTTCTGCTTGCAGCAGCGCTGCTTGATGAGCTGCACTTATTGCAAAATCAGAACTTGAAGAAGCATATAAAATAGACCTTGATGCATTGATAAGAAGTCCCGTTTGGTCATTAGATCCAAGGGTCATAGATTCTTGTAAACTCCCGCCCTGAGCACCTATTCCCGGCATAAGAAAAAAATGATGCGGTGCAAGCGTACGAATTTTTGAAATAAAAGAAGACCTAGTTGCCCCTACTACAAGCATTAGTCTATCAGATGGAATATTTTGTGTTAAATCAGTAACCACTTTTTCGAATAAATAACGTCCATCATCCAGTTTTGCCATCTGAAAATCCTCGAATCCAGGATTAGAAGTAAGACCAAGAACAATGCTCCATTTGTTTTTATACTCTAAAAAAGGTTGTATCGTATCTAAACCCATGTATGGAGAAAGGGTAACCGCATCATAATTCAATTGATTGAAAAAGGCATTTGCATAAGCCATGGCTGTATTACCTATATCCCCTCTTTTTGCATCCGCAATTCTTAAATGGCCATCACCGATGTAATCTGAAATTTGACCCAGCAAATCCCACCCTTTACTCCCTAATGATTCAAAAAATGCTGTATTGGGCTTGTAGGCAACTGCATACGGCCTTGTAGCATCAATAATTTCTTTGATAAAAAATAGCAAATCGCCTGGTGAAGTGCCGATTCCTACAGGGAGTTTTTGCAAGTCAAGATCTAACCCTACACAAAGGCATGACTTCTTGGATCTAATGATGGATACGAGGCTACTTAATTGCATACAACAGGTGGTCTAGAGAAGAGTTAATCCTGATATTTTATGGCTGAACACTACCAACTCCGTTAACCGCTACCACTTTTAATATTTCAGGAATTTTATTCTTCACTACCTCTTGAACCCCTGCTTGCATTGTCATGGCAGACATAGTACAGTTTTCGCAGCTGCCAACCCACTTTACTAAAACTACTTTTTCTTTTGTAATTTCAACAATTTCTACATTACCGCCGTCCACTGCCAGATGGGGTCTTATTTCATCTAATGCCCTATCGACTTTGCTCCACAATGGATCTTCATTTTGGTTTACCATGAAGAGTAATTTTATGCAAATTTACAAAATTAACTCATTTGAACCTTTTTTGTCGGCGCTATCATTTCATGTCGCCAGGCGACTTGTTCTGCAGTCCGTTTTGCAATCTCGATGAATATCCCTCCTTGTGGATTATCAGATAGTGCAGCCACGGGTTTACCTTCGTCACCACCTTCCCTAATACTCTGGTAAATAGGAACCTGACCTAATAGAACACTATCACTCATCTTTGCCAATTTGGCACCTCCACCTTTTCCAAAGAGAAAGTACTTATTTTCTGGTAGTTCTTCAGGGGTAAACCATGACATATTTTCTATCACGCCCAAAATAGGAACATCAATTTGTGGCAATAAAAACATGTTCATGGCCTTTATTGCATCTGCCATGGCAACTTCCTGCGGTGTAGTAACCAATACAACTCCTGTTACAGGCACAGTTTGTACCAATGAGAGTTGAATATCGCCTGTACCTGGAGGCAAGTCTACAATAAGATAATCAAGCTCAGGCCATAAGATATCATTGAAAAACTGTTTGATGATGGCAGACAGTCTTGGTCCGCGTAATACAACCGCTTGCTCAGGTTCAAGCAATAAACCAACAGATATTACCGGTATACCATATGCTTCAATTGGTAGTATTTTGGGGCTTCCATATAATTCGGTCATTTTAGGCTTCTGACCCGAAATACCTAACATAGTAGGTATTGATGGTCCATATAAATCGGCATCGATGAGACCTACTTTTGCACCAAGCTGGCGCAATGATATCGCTAAATTTACAGAAATAGTAGATTTACCTACACCTCCTTTGCCAGATGCCACAGCAATGATGTTTTTGATGTGAGGAAGCGCACGCTGATCTTGAGCTTGTGACTGAACGAAATGAATGTGAACGTCAACTTCCGGAAATTTTTCCATAATAGTTTGTACACATGTTTGATGCAGTTTTGATTTTTGATCTCCCTGCAAATTGCCAATGTGCAATTCAAAACTAATCTGATGCCCTCGAATATCAAGTGATTTGACCAAATTAGCTTGAACCAATGATGCACCTGATAGAGGATCTCTAACATTTTCAAGCAGCGCAAAAATTATCGAGGGGTTCAATGAATTCATAAAGTAAAAACAATAAATGGCAAACTTAAGTTGATTTTTTTGAATGAAAAACTGTAAATTGGCCTTTTATTTGACGCTTATGCTCTCCCCAAATTTTTTAAATTCTCATTACACTTATAATAGTTCCTGTAAAGCTGTTTTAATATCACTCCTTTTTTTTATTTTTTTGAAGGCTGATGCTCAAAATGGATGCGGTCTAACTGTAGATGCTGGCGCTGATCAAATTTTGTGTGTCGGTGAATCTGTGGAGCTGCCAGCAACCTTATCCGGTGGAAATAACCCAACTATTCTCTGGACACCTGCTGCAGGACTCAATAATCCGATGTTGCTTAATCCACTTGCCAGTCCAATATCTACAACCCTCTATACAATTTCAGTTTCAGATGTTTCAGAAAACCTCATTATTAACGGAGATTTTGAAACACAAAATATATTGCCTTCTACCACCCAATACACCTTGGCGCCTGATCCAATATCCATCGGTATTAATGCTCCAAATTATTATGCCATTTTAGATGTCCCACAAATCATTCAAACATTTGGATGTAATCCAGATATCGGGCAGTATACCATGGTACTTCATGGAAGCACAGGAGTAAACGTTAATTTTTGGTGTCAAACTGTAAACGTTACGCCCAACCGGGATTATACTATTCGTTATAAAGTATTTGGAATTCCTTATTTATTTTTTCCCGCTCCAGTAATTGTAGCTAAAATTAATGGT
>CAYUZA010000007.1:36011-36398 GCA_964449535.1 uncultured Saprospiraceae bacterium | reverse complement strand
AACTTCCCAAAATTGTCCCGCTTGTGTTTTTTAGCAGCTGGAAGAATTTGATTATGCGAAAAAGATTTCGTCTTCTATTGGTTTTTTCAATTGTGTGGCTATGCTTCATTGGAGCTGCCTCGTCAGCCCCGTCAACGTCCTTTACGTGGATACCTGAAAGTTTTGAGCTAGAGGTTAAGGTGCGTATGCGCAGCATGGATTGTATAGTCACACCCAGATTAAACGACGAAGTAAAATATTACCTTGGCAAATACATTTTTAAACACCCTGCGTTTACAGCGAAAATGCTGGGTAATGCTGCGTTATACTTCCCAATTTTCGACAAATTACTCACTGAAAAAGGCCTTCCGGCAGAATTAAAAGCCCTATCTATACTAGAGTCTTGGT
>CAYUZA010000007.1:0-36001 GCA_964449535.1 uncultured Saprospiraceae bacterium | reverse complement strand
GATCCTGTTGCTACATCCCGCGTTGGTGCTGGAGGGCTCTGGCAATTGATGCCTCAAACTGCAAGAGAATACGGTCTTGAAGTTAGCAAAAATATAGACGAACGCCGCGATTTGTACAAATCTACCGAAGCTGCTCTCTCTCTGCTAAAAAGACTTTACAGCTATTATGGCGACTGGGGGTTAACACTCGCAGCCTACAACTCTGGCCAAGGAAGGGTAAATCAGGCAATCAAAAGGGCTGGAGTTGAAAACCCACAGTTTTGGACCATCGCTCCTTATTTGCCCAAGGAGACACAGCATTTTGTACCTAAATTTATTGCTTTATCTTACCTCTTACAATTTTACGCTGACCATCAAATATATCCACAATTCCCAGATCTAGATCTGCAAATTGTGGACGTAATGAAAGTCTATGACAAAGTAAATCTTAGTGAAGTAGCTGAAGTAACAGGTATTCACATGGATATCCTTAAAAAGCTTAATCCTTCCTACCGGAACGGCAAAATACCGAAAAGTAATAATGGCCACAACCTGGTAATGCCAAAGAGGGTTATGAATCAGTTTACAGATTATCTAGCCTTATCTGAAGCGGAAAGGAAAAAACAATATACTTCTCAGTCCGAAAGTCAAGCGACGAATAATAGCGAATCAGACATAGCAGTATATGTAGAATCTACCTACACTGTTGAAGAAGGCGATGATCTTGATTTCATTGCCTATCGTTATGATATCAACAAGCTGCGCATTATGCTTTGGAATCATTTGAGTACTGAATATCTGGTTCCTGGCCAAAAACTAAAGTTATTTGTTCCTCTGGAAACCTACAAGGAACGTTTTGTTTTAGAATCAGGACCTATGGAATGTGTAGGCAATATATCCCCTGACAATCTTTTCAAGTTTGAAGCGAGTGATATGAGCGAAGTTTCACTTGAAGAATCCAATGTTATCCCTTCTTGCACAACTGAAATCCTATATCACCAGGTAAAACAAGGTGAAACCTGGATGGACATTGCGCGACAACACCCTTATGCCAAGTTGCAAGATATCAGAAAATTTAATCAGGGCGCAATGCTAATTCCAGGAAGACTGATAGTTATTCCAGCCATTGATGCAATCGACAATACTTTATCCCCTTCGGTTCTGCTCAGTCGCAGATAACTTGGACGTTATAAAAGAATACAGATTTGTCCATTATTGACGGTGACAACCCAATAAAAGTACACACCAACAAAAGAGGAAGGGTGTATTAGCGACGCTTATGTTTATGATGAGGAGGCCTTCTATGCCCACCATTTTGTCCACCCTGTGGCATATTTCCGGGATTGCGTTTTCTTTTCCTGTTTGCAGGTACAATGCTTTGAGGAGGAAAATCATTCAACGCAGTACTTTCATGAACCTCTACTGCGCCACCGGACATCATTTTCAGATCATCTTTGATTACGTCATCGCTTACAAAGTGCTCTTTATTCCACGTTCTATAAGCAAGCTTCATGTAGGAAGCGATAACACGAACAAATTCATCTTTGATTGGACCGCTTTCCATAGCCAATGCGCGCTGAATTAACTGCTGCACATGGGCACCATAGTGGCGAAACTTGTTAGAAGATCCAGGATAGGCTAATGGAGCAGGCACAGTTTTATCCATCTCGGGATCAGTGGCTACTCCCTCGGGCGGTGTGACATCCAATTCATAGCGACTAATGCGCATGACATGCTTCCATATTTTGAGCCTGTAATCATCCACACTTTTGCTTTGGGGGAAAAGCTGGACCATTAATTCAATGATGCGCTCGACAGTTGCCTGACGCTTTTCCCTTTCCGGTATTGCCTTTGCTTGTTCTATCATATTTTGGACTATTCTGCCGTATTCAGATATTATAATATCCTCACGTTCAGAGTTATAAGTCATATTGATAGGTGCCATATGCATTTACATTTAGAATAGATAACGAAACCAAAATCAAGCGGTTATCCAACAATGTGCAAAGATAGCGAAATAAATCGGTTGTTGTGGCATAAGTTTGAACCCAGGCTATTGAACAAAATTGGATATCTACCATAATGCCACAGTAGTATTAATATTATCACAACTACAACTTTTGGGGTCAGATCGAAGTGGATGTATTACTTTGAAAACAGCCTATTAACGAAGTCAAAAAACCAATCGATTTCATTTGTAAGATAAATTTAAGTTTGTCGTGGACTTGGCATTTTCCTAGAAAAGTTAGACATTACAAGACAAATACTTTTATCATGGAAAGACCTTTAGTTGAGCCCACGTCTGTTCAAGACGATAAAGCGTTTCAAGATTTGATATTATTTTTTAATGAAACTCTTGGATTTTGTCCCAATAGTGTAAAAACCATGTATCACAGACCAGCCATTGCGAATGCCTTTATAGCTTTAAACCAAGCAGTAATGGAAAATAAAGGCAGAGTGACAAGCGATTTGAAGCGAATGGTTGGATATGTAAGCAGTCATGCTGCGGGTTGCAGATATTGTCAGGCGCATACCATAAGAGCTGCAGTACGTTATGGAGCAGCTGATGAAAAACTCCGCAATATTTGGTCATTTCAAACACATCCTGCATTTTCCACGGCTGAGCGTGCAGCACTGTCATTCGCAATAGCAGCCTCTAGTATTCCCAATCAAGTAAATGAAACACTGGCCAAAGAAATGCGATCTCATTGGGATGAAGGAGAAATTGTAGAAATTCTTGGGGTCGTCGCCCTTTTCGGCTATTTGAATCGATGGAATGATTCAATGGCTACCCAACTTGAGCTCGATGCCATACAGTCCGATGAACAATACCTTCTAACAGAAGGTTGGACTCCTGGAAAACACCATATTCAATAGAATGGACAGTAGTTATGTGTATATCAATAACTCTTGTAAAGGTGTTTTTTGCGTTCAGATGAATCGATTTTTTTCCTGCACAAGTCCAAAAAGATTGGAACCATTATCGAATCGGACATTGCCTATTTAATGTAAAATCAATTCTTTTGTCCAAAAAGCATTTAATAAAGGAACATGAAAAAGATGCGGCTAAGACTTATCTGATTCAGACATGAGTTCGACGTGAATTGTTGTATCTTCACAATATATGTTTGTTCAAAAATAATATGCCCATACAATGGAGACACCTTGGTTATTTTATTTGTTAGCCTTAGTAGCAGAAATATTGGGAACCCTATCCGGATTCGGATCTTCCATTTTATTTGTGCCCTTGGCGGCATATTTTTTTGACTTCAACCTGGTGCTGGGCATTACAGCGGTTTTTCATGTATTCAGTAATCTTTCCAAGATATATCTTTTCCAAAAAGGAATGGATAAAAATATACTTATCAAACTAGGGGTTCCGGCAGTTATCTTTGTCATACTCGGAGCGCTTTTGACCAGATATGTGCCAGCAGAATCAGCAGCTCTTATGATGAACATAAGCCTAATTCTCTTATCATTATTTTTGCTTATTACAAAAAATGCATCAATGACACCAACAAATAATAACTTGATAGCGAGTGGTATGCTATCTGGTTTTTTGGCGGGGCTTATAGGCACTGGGGGAGCCATTAGGGGACTTGCACTCACTGCTTTCAACATGGAAAAAAATGCCTTTATAGCCACTTCAGCTATGATAGATTTGGGTGTAGACATGAGCCGTGCCGTCATCTATATATGGAATGGTTTTTTTAAACTAGAATTTGTGGTTATGATCCCCTTTCTAATGGGAATTAGTTTGCTTGGGAGCTGGATTGGCAAAAAAATATTGGAAAACTTATCTCAGGTGATTTTTCGAAATATTGTTTTATACACCATACTATCAACAACTGTTTTTCAACTACTTAAGCAACTAGATATATTTTAATATGTAGTTATGCGGGGAAAGAGTCAGCACCCGATTCAGGTTATTCCACCGTAACAGATTTGGCCAAATTTCTGGGTTGATCTACATCGCAGCCTCTGAGCGTAGCTATAAAGTACGACAACAATTGCAAGGGAATTACGGAAATAAGCGGAGACAGAGGATCCTCCACTTCAGGTATCTCAATACAAAAATCAGCCAACTTCCGAATTTGTGTATCGCCCTCTGTAACAATAGCGATTACTACCCCTTTTCGAGCTTTTATTTCTTGCACATTACTCACCACCTTATCATATGCATGCTTGTGATTGGCAATTACTATGACAGGCATTTTTTCATCGATCAACGCTATCGGACCATGCTTCATTTCGGCTGCTGGATAACCTTCTGCGTGTATGTAGGATATTTCTTTAAGTTTGAGGGCTCCTTCTAGTGCAACTGGAAAATTATATCCCCTACCCAAGTAAATGGCATTAGGAGCATGTTTTAATTCATCTGCGATTGCATGTATTTGTTCAGCCTGCTTGAGTACTTGCTCAATTTTAGAGGGAATCAGCGATAGTTCTTGTATAAGTTTTCTGTAATAAGACGCTGATATCGTTCCCCTTTCTTTTCCTAAAGCAATGGCCATAATGCTCAATAGGGTAACTTGAGCAGTAAAAGCTTTCGTGGAGGCGACCCCTATCTCTGGTCCAGCGTGTATATAGGAACCGGCATTGGTAGCGCGTGCAATGGAGGACCCAACTACATTGACTACCCCATATATGAATGCTCCTTTACTCTTAGCCAATTCGACAGCAGCGAGGGTATCTGCAGTTTCACCTGACTGAGAAATGGCAATAACTACATCATCCTCATTTATAATTGGATTTCGATATCTAAATTCAGAGGCATACTCAACTTCAACGGGAAGCCGTGCCAAATCTTCAAACAGATACTCTCCAATAAGTCCAGCATGCCAGGAAGTACCGCAGCCAATAATAATGAGCCGACGAGCCTGTCGGATACGATCGCGGTGCTCCTCTAGTCCGCCGAGCCTCAACCAGCCATCCTGAGCATTTACCCTACCACGCATGCAATCGGAAACAGAGCTAGGCTGCTGATAGATCTCCTTGAGCATAAAATGCTGGTATCCTCCCTTTTCTAAGGCCTCAATGGCCAAATCAATCTCCTTCACCTCAGGCTTCTTGGGAATGTTTGAAATGGTTTTAATTTCAAAATCCCGCCGACTTATGCTGACAATTTCCTCATCATTGAGGTAAACTACTTTTTTGGTATACTCAATAATAGGGCTGGCATCACTCGCTATATAAAATTCTCCTTCTCCCAATCCTACCACAAGCGGACTACCTTTGCGAGCAGCTACAATACGATCTGGATCCTGTTTGTCTATCAATACAATTGCATATGCTCCTATTACCATAGACAAAGCCTGACGGACAGCCTCCTCCAGACTATTATTATATTTGTTTTGGATCTCTTCAATGAGGTGTACCAGCACCTCTGTATCGGTTTCGCTTTTAAATATGTGTCCCGATACGGTTAAAACATCTTTAAGCGATGCATAATTTTCTATAATTCCATTGTGAATGACGGCTATGCGTCCGTTTCCAGACATATGTGGGTGAGCGTTGGCATCATTGGGTTCACCGTGGGTAGCCCAGCGTGTATGCCCCATACCGACAGTTCCAGCCAAATCTTTACCTTCGCTGAAGCGCTCCAGATCTTCAACTTTGCCTTTTACTTTATAAATATGCAGACCCTGATTGAGCAATGCAATACCAGCACTGTCATAGCCTCTATACTCAAGTCTTTTGAGACCTTTCATCAAAATAGGATAGGCATCCTTGTTCCCAATATAGGCGATAATACCGCACATAGGCCCGCTTATTTATAATCAGTAACGATAAGTTTTAACTGCATCGGGAATCGCGAATGTCCCGGTCCATAAATTACTACTCTGTTAGCCCTCTTCGATGCACCAAATGGGGCAATTACCAGCCGATTAGTTTCTTCGCCGGCTAAAATGCGAAGGAGATGGGCTGTCATGGTGATACTATATTTACGCACCCTCATTCCATCCACTACATCTTCAACAACCCTTCCACCTAAATTGGATATCAGATTGGGGGTTGCCAACGATAGAACCTCATCTACCTCACCTATGCTGCCATCAGATTTGACAGTAGAAAAAAGCAATTGGGGAGGTACGCCAATGGATTTATCTTCATTTGCTGGAAGGTCAGCGATATAAAATTCCAGCTGTGCTAATTTGAGTGATCGGTTTTCTAGTTTGCCGAGTTCGTTTAGTTCAATATAAGTTCGGGCTCCACTCATACCCTGAATAAATAATAATGAATCACCCAGTTGGGTATCGTTTAAAAAAGGCTCGATAAAGGCACTTTCAGTTTGATGTACAAAACGCGCTGCACGTATACTGCCAGGATTAATTTCAATATCGATAGGCGTCTGTGCCTGGTCTTCTTTAGAATAATAAATGCGGCATATGGTAAATGGGCTGGTGAGCACTAAACCGACCAAGGGACCAGCACCCTCTGAACGCAAATAGAATCCACGAAATGCCTGGTTAAAATTAGCGGAGGAAGCAAAATTGGAAGGTTCTGAAAATATTTGTCTACCAAAATCATCCATACGAATGTTTACAAGTGTACGGAGATAGGTAGTATCTGGGGGGCTAGCTGATGTATCTATCTTTTGAATGGCTGTACGTGGAGTAAATCGATAATCTAGAAGTTCACCAATGGCTGCAGGAGCGTAATCAAATACTCTATTGGAGAAAAATACACTATCTGTAGTGGGAAGTTGAGCTGAAAGTTGATGAACAAAAATATCCACCGGCTTAAGCGTGTCTCCAAAGAGGTTGTTTGGATCTACAGCGATAGAAAAAACCATGGAATCAAAAGTAAAGGCAGGATCCCATTGCTCTATAACCCGCTTCAGGCGCATATTAAAGGCGAGCTCTGAGCGAGCATTACCGAATACCGGATCTTCTAAATTGCCGAAAAGCATAATTGAGTCGGACAAGGCACTCACTTGTTCAAAGGTTCGAACGGAATCAGCCAAGCGGCTGTAAGCTGTCAGTTTAAAATCTTTAAGCGAGCTAACTACGAAAGCGTCATCTTTTAGCAAATCAGAACCAAATTCGCTGGACTTATTGCAAGATATAAAAATGATTAGAGCCCATAAAAAGGTGGGGATAAAAAAAGAGGTTGATTTGGATTTCATGCCTATCTGTAAGCGAGGTATTAAACAGTTTCAGGAACCAATTCGTCATAGAAGGCAGTCATCTCATGCAAGTAATCCACCTCTTTATCCAATTTGAGGTGAGGGATACCGGAGGTTAACAACTGTTCGGATATGTAAGCATCTTCAAAAGTTCCATTGCTGGTGACCCCATCAGCGAAAGCTATAGCACCCTTGTGCACAGAGATACCCTGACCATTTTGAAATGCTTCCAAATCCTTTTGTTGTAGATTATTGATGGCTGCTTTTTCTGTAAACCGATCTGAAAACGTCTGATCCGCAGAAAAATTGTACAGAGAATATACAACTTTTGAATGTTTGAATATAGGTTCGTTTTTGTATGCAGTCTTGAGATAAAACGGCACTAATCCTGTCATCCAGCCGTGGCAATGAACTATGTCTGGAGCCCAGCCAAATTTGCGAACGATCTCTATGGCACCTTTACAAAAGAAAATCATGCGTTCTGCATTATCTTCATAAGGCTGTCCATTATCATCTTCAAAAACGAATTTTCGTTTAAAGAACTCATCGTTATCCAGAAAATATACTTGCATTCTAGCGCCTGGGAGTGATGCAACCTTGATAATAAGAGGATAATCATCGTCATCTACGATAATATTCATCCCCGAAAGGCGCACTACTTCATGCAATCGGTGTCTACGCTCATTAATTACACCAAATTTGGGCATTAACACCCTTATTTCCATGCCTTGGTCCTGTATGTGTTGGGGAAGTTGACGCGCAATTTCAGAAATTTCAGTGAGCGCAGTGAAAGGCTCCATTTCTTGTGTGACAATCAGCACTCTCTTTTTGCTCATACTTACCATTTTTAGTGAAAAAAAACAACCGCGTTAAAAACGAATGCAAAGATAATAAAAAAAAAGTACTTTTTATTCAAAAATACTCCCCAGATATTTGCATTAGTTTATTTTACAATGTATAATACATTTATTTTGTGATATATTTACAAATCAAGCTTATTGTACCATTCACACACTTAACCATTAATTGACTGACAGTCAAATCAATTCGAATGACAACGGCTCAACCCATTCATACGGAGTGTGCAAATAAATCTGATAACCAACCTATGGTGATTGATTTTTGTATATTTGTACGGGATGAACTTTAAAAACAAGCAATTTTTCGTCTTTGCACTCGCATTCGTTGGTATAGCTTTTGCCTCTGCCCAAATACCCGAATATCATATAGAAACACCTTCAAACGGCCTTAAAGATGAAAGATTTGAAGCAGTCGCCAGTCCCAGCATTATACCCGCCATTAATTTCGACCCTTACAGTAACAATGGGGCACCAAATAACCCATTATGCTTGCTTATTAGGCATAAATCAATTCACTCCGTGGCACTTGGAATAAAGCTCAAGGTACCTGTCCCAAATGCTATAATCAGACTTAAAGACTTTTCATCAGGACAGGTACTACAGGATATTCCCATTCAAAACAACCCTGATGATACCTTATATTTTTTAAGTGATTTTGTTCAGGCAGATAGCTTAATGATAGAAGCCGTTGTGCCTGATAAAAAGCAAAATGGTGCCTCTAATATTGCTACGCTTTCTATTTTCAAAATTTACATTACTTCCAACGCTACCGCCCGCGATGATAGATTTGGTATTTCGCTGCCGTGCCATATAAATGCTTCTTGCGAAACTGCGCTGCCTTGGGCCGACCAGCGAAATGGAACATGCCGCATCGTGATGGCACATGATGAGGGATTAGTGTATTGTTCAGGTACTTTAATGAACAATACCCTTCAAGACCGCACACCTTATATCCTGACGGCCTTTCATTGTTCAAATGGTCTCCAACCTTTGTATGATCTGTGGCGCTTTGATTTTCAATACTATTCAAAAAATTGCATTACAGGTGATACTATACCAATACCTCTTACTTTTCACGGGGCAATACCTGTAGCCGGGCGCCAGGAAAGTGACTTTAGTCTCGTGCGGCTAAAAGATACCATACCTATTTGGCATCCAGTTTATTACCATGGTTGGAATTATGCAATGGACACAATTCCTCAACAAACGGTAATGCTTCACCATCCGAGGGGAGATGTAATGAAGTTTTCGAGAGATACGCATCCAGCAGAATTAGTTCGTACTATTATTAATTGGGGCGAGGGAGTTGTCACACCTCCTAATCACCACTGGAGAGTTAATTGGGACGAGGGTACTATGGAAAAAGGATCATCCGGAGCGGCTATGTTGGACGCTCATCATAGGGTTGTGGGACAATTAAACGGAGGAAATGCAAATTGTGAAACTGTTTATCGATCACTTTTTGGCAGGATTGCCATGTCATGGTCTCAAGGCGTTACAGCAGACTCCAGGCTTAGAGATTGGCTGGATCCTGCGCAGATTGACCCAATTTTTTGGGATGGCGCGTTTTTTGAAGATACGAGTCGATTTAGCGTTACCTGGCAAGTTAAAACGCCGGATTCTTTTCCAATTGCGGGTTTGTATAAGGAAGGCATATTTACTCCAGATACTTTGTATCCCATTGAAATTGAGCCAGGTACTTATCGCATCCAGGGGTTACCCAGGGGCAAGTCACTTTCTTTCAGTACTAGTTTTACAGACAAACCATACAATGGTGTTGATAACAAAGATGCACAGTTGTTGCTTGACTATATTTTGCGCCAAGTACCTTTTGATAACCACCCCTTGCAGTTTGAAGCCGCAGATATTGACAGAAATGGGCTAATTAACCATTCAGACTTGTACTTTTTACTTCCTAGATTGCAAAAAAAAACAGGTATGTCCAAACTGGAAAAATGGATATTTTTTCCAAATATCATTACTATACAAGGCATTGACCAAGACATTGATCTTGGAATTAAATGGGGAATAAAGCCCGGAGACATTAATTTTGACCGAAAAATCTCAATCGATTAAGGTCGAATATGCAACTTTCGTGTGCCCAAAGAGGTGCCATCGGCAGCATTTAGCTGTAAATAATACACACCAGGAACTTGCTGTCCGAAGTTAATTTCCTCAGTTTTTGAGTTGCCTGAAAGCATTCCCGCATTTTTAATCTCTCCTAACGTACTAATAAGTTTCCAACTAATATTCCCGGGAATAGAAAGCTCTACAAAAACACTATTGCTAGTGGGATTAGGAAACATTTGCCAGCTAGCCAGATTTTTTTCCGATTCATTTATTGATGTTGTTCTGTTGTATTCAACCAAAAAATGGTCAAATGCGGCTTCCACCAGATGGCCAGAATTGGCTAAATCACTGGTTTCAATGATAAATTGTACCTGATCATTCAGCTGAATCAATTGACCCAAGGAAATATTTTGATAGACATTCCAGCTATTCAGCCTACCTGTAACCCTTGCAATTTCTCGGGTTTGCAATCCATTTGTAACACGAATGATAAGTGTATCGTTGGGATTACCAAACCCCCCATCATTAAAAAACCAAAATGCATAGCGCAATGTGGCAGTATTTACATCACTTAAATCTAAAATAGGACTAGTAAGTATGGCCGTACCCTCATCAACATCAAAATCTCCTGCTTGCCCACCTAAAAGTCCGGTAACGAAACATCGATTTCCTAATGCCTGAGGAAATGCATTGCCCGGATTGGAGGGTTGATTGTTGAAAAAAGTAGCTTCAGGCACTCCCCGCTCCCAGTTGCCACGAGCAGCCGTACCACTGACTTGCCAACCATAATCAAACACAAAGTCATCTTCATATCCCTCCTCCAATTCGAATTCTAATTCATAATTTTGGGCATTAGCTTCAAGTGTCATTGATTTATAACGATAGCCCCATTTACCTACAATAATATCAAGCGTACCCCCAGAAGGTTGCACAACAAATCGTCCATTTTCATCTGTTTCACTAAAGACTTCTACTCCATCTACAGAAATCGATACCATAGCACCTCCAATAGCAAGACCGCTAGATTTAGCAATTACATTGCCATTTATGGTAGTGCGCGGAAGTGGTTCCAGTTCTACATCCAAAATTTCATTTCTACCGTTATCCAATGATACCGTTGTACGAAATTCTTTATATCCAGGTTTTGTAAATACAATGTCTCGCGTGCCAGATCCCGCAATACCGGTTTTGTATCGGCCCTGGAGGTCTGTGCGTCTTAGATTTGCCTGTGCGTCTTCCATATTGACACTAACATCAGCCAATACGGCGCCGGTTGAAGCATCCTTAACCAGTCCGCTCAAACGAGAGGCTCGTACATAGTTGGGGCGCAATACGTACAGTCCGGAATTAATATCTGAACCCAATACCAGACCAGAAGGCAACCATGGATATGCTCCCCAGCAACCATTAAATCCCCCCGCAGCTTGCTGATACGTATCATACTGCCCTACTTTAATCAAATGATCTGGCTGACTGGCATCCACTACTACTACCCCATCGGTATACCAGGAAATCACCAGATATCCATCGAAATAATGAACATTGTGCGGAATCACACCTGTGCCTTCTGTAGCTAATGGTCTGATTCTATCCAATCGTCGGATATTGTCGAGATCACTAATATCATATGCATCTATGTAAGCATCAGGTTTCTCATCTGTCGTAAAAAGGTAACGTCCATCATCAGACACCCATGAATTATGCGTAAAAGTGAATGAAGTACGCTGAGTTACCAAGGTGCGCGGATTGCTTTTGTCAGTTACATCAATCACTGAAAATACACCTCCGTTTATTTCAGAACTGAATAAAGTATCATTGCGGACCATAGCGTCATGAGAATATCTTGGATCGCAGGCACTTACTAAACTTGGTATTCCTGGATTGGTATGCACATCTAAAATAATCACTCCGCCATCATTTACATTACATCCCGCGAGGTAACAGTAACCCTTGTCATCTATGTACAAGTTATGACAAGTACGCAAAGTGCTGGACAAGCCACGAATCTCAAGCTCAGGCTTCCAAAAATAATAAGAAATATCACTGGGAGCGCCAGACATATCTATGACCAGCAATCCATCTGTACCTTGATCTGTAGTTACGTATACATGCTCATTCCAGTTTTTCATATCGCGCCAGACGGAATTAGCACCTGGAATAAATAACACCTCCTCAGGATTCGCAGGATCCGCTAAACTAAGGATAGCTGTACCCGTCACGGTGCCCAATATGGCGTATTCTGTTCCATCTTCAGCCACGTAACCCCATACATCATTACAGTTTTGAACATAGTTTTTAAAGCCAACCAGCTCCATATTCAAGAAAGATTGTGCAGTTGCAGACGTGATATACAATAGGGCAATAAAAAACAATGAAGATTTTTTCATATATAAAAGATTAAAGAGCGGCAAAGTTAACACGTAATATTGCCCATTAGATTTATTAACAAAATTTTATTTCTTTCTTAACGAGCCCATTGAAATGTTTTGTAGGATTATTCTCAAAGTTTAGAATCTGAGCTCCTTATCAACAATCATTACTGTAAATCTGCTCACACAAATAAGGGCATCTTGGCTATTGAAAACTGAAATTTCCCATACGTGCAAGCGTTTTCCAATGCGTGTAGGTTTTACTATTCCTGTAACTGTTTCGCCTTGGGGAACCATTTTGAGGTGATTGGCATTAATTTCAACCCCTACCGGCTGATTTTTTAAAGGATCTTCAAGGCACATTGAGGAAGCTACACTGCCTAATGTTTCGGCCAAATGAACCGTTGCCCCTCCATGCAAAATGCCATAAGGCTGGATAGTTCGCTGGTCAACGGGCATTGTTGCTTTTAGAAAATCAGGTCCGATTTCTGTAAATGTGATGCCAAGCATTTCAACTGAAGTGTTAACA
The DNA here is from genome assembly GCA_964449535.1 of uncultured Saprospiraceae bacterium. Classification (GTDB taxonomy): domain Bacteria; phylum Bacteroidota; class Bacteroidia; order Chitinophagales; family Saprospiraceae; genus SLDF01. Next base: position 23,065 of record CAYUZA010000007.1, on the reverse strand, counting down.
GTTATTTTTTGTAAAAAATCGATGGTCCATGCCTGTTTCCAAATGCTGTTTTCCATAAAATTGACTGTGCATTGGCTATTTTGCCGGTTAAGATAATTGTCAATCGATATATTCCACCTTCCTTAAAAAGCGAATACCTACGCTGATTTCCAGTGCAACATTTCGTATGCTTTGTTCAGGCCACCATTCTAATTCTCCTGTAAAAAAATTGATGAAGCGAGCTGGTGGCATATAAATTTGGCGAGTGAAATCCGGGTGAAAATTAGCTTCAAAAATTAATCCAATGTGCTCGCTAATATTCCATTGATAACCGCCTCCAACCGTAAGACCAAAATTCCAGCGACGTACACCATCTGCAAATCCTGGATAAAATTCCAGATCATAATCCGCTGTAAAATCGCCGCGCAAACCCAGAGAATAATACCATTTATCATCAGTAAATATGGGATGTTTTTTCTTTGCGCCTAGAATGAGGGAGATATTTTTAAATTCAAGAGCTGAGGTTTGCGGACCAAAAACTTCGCCATTAAGCCCTACTCCTCCCCTAAATCGAAGCGCGCTGCCTTTTACATGGTAACCCAGCTGCGCAAATGCTGCAAATTTATCTTCCAGGTTTTCATGACTTTCAATGGCAATCGCCCCGTGCTGGCGAAGTAAAAGATTATTGTTTCGCTGATTGCCATCCCAGGTTTGTGTACCACCTGTAAGACCTCCCTTGAGGATATAAGCAGTGCTTTGGGCGGACATTTGCATCGAAGAAACAACCATCCAAGATCCGATAATAAAAATGAAATGAAAACGCATAACCGCCATTTATTTAGATGGACAAAATTAGGGTATTTGCAATAGCTGACCAAGTTGAATCTGATCGTCTTTTAAACCATTTAAAACTCGAATTGATTCGACAGAAACCCCATATCGTTTGGCAATATTAAATAAAGTGTCTCCAGCTGTTACTATGTGCTCACGCGTAGCCTTTGGGGTATCATCTGAATCTCTTATGGCCTCTTGAGCGTCAGCGTTGATTTTTGTAGCTGGAATATTAGTTTTATGGGATTCATGATGGTAGGAGGCACCCTTTAAAGCGGGTTTTTGACTGATCGGTATGCTTCTTTGTATATTGATTCGCGATCCTGGACGAGGTTCTTCACCTTTCTTAAGGTGATTTCTCTTCATCAATTTAGCCAAACGGATGCCATATAACTGAGCTATTATATACATGTTCTCGTGTTCCTGGACAATATGCCACTCAGACTCTTTAGCTCGAAGATGAGACTTTTTACGTGACAAATAAATACGCTCACCGTAAGCGAGTTTATCTTCCGCGTTTGTCAGCTTTTCATTGTATTGCAAAATTCTAGTCAAAGAAGCGCCAGTTCTATCTGCGATTTTGGCCGGTGTATCCCCTACTCTGGCAAAAACCATAGGAACTCCATTGTTCATAACGACTCTTTGGGTGTACCTGTGTCCGGTTTCTCTGTTACTTTGAATTGGTGTTGGTTTATCTATTATTGGACTGGCTTTGGATTGAACCACAATATCGCCGGCTGCCATATCCAATTCATAGAGTTTGTAGTCTTCAATAACCTTAATCAGGGTACGGGCATAATTCGGATTCGTGGCATAACCTGCTTTTTTCAGACCCTCAGCCCAAGACTTATAATCAGTTGGAGGCAATTCAAATAAAAAACCATAACGATTGGATTTGGCAGGATTGCGCAAAAACTCAGAGTGTGCAACATATGATTCTTCCACATCGGAAAAGTGTCGAAAGCATGACTTTTTCAATTTGCCGGAAGCATCGTAGTCATCATCTTCCTTATGGTATCCGGGGCCGTTCCAATCACCACCGCATTTGATGCCAAAGTGATTGTTGGCACGTGTGGCCAATTCACTTTTACCGGCATTGGATTCTATAAGAGCTTGTGCCATTTTTATACTAGCAGGTATGCCTGTACGCTGCATTTCTGATACCGCGAGACTTTGGTACTGTTCAATATATGACGAATACACATTCAGCTGGGCATGACCCATTTGAAACCCCATAATACCCAAAATCAAAATCTGTAGTATGAATATAAAATGTCTCATAGCCTAATTTTGTGCTGCAAATATATTAAAATTAATCCGAATATTTAAAGTTTACATCAGTGCCATGGTCATACACATCTTGATTATGGGAAATGTTAAAGGTCATGCTTTTGCCTATTTTTGAAAGCCTTAAACACTTAAAATGTTTAAGATGATAATTGGCCTAAGAAGGTTTCTAATCTACAAATTTGGCATCACCATTTTTGAATCATTTGTGTATGCCACCCGTATGGGTTACGGATCCTTGCTACATACAATCCCGAATGCAATTGATTCAGATGCAAGGAGGTATTTCCAACTTGTTGTAGAACCTTTATGCCATCCAATCGCCAAATCTCAATCTCAAGGACTGTTTTATTTAGATACAAATCCATCAAAAAAGGATTCGGATATACCAAGATTGTCTGGAAATCTTTGGCGACTGCTTGAACATTCATCGATGAATATTTCCAGCGCCAGGTTCGATAAGCATCACTTGTCCAATTGACATTATCAATCGTTAATTTTCCTTTAAAGTTTGCATATAGGCAGATTGATTCCTTACCTGACAAGTATATATAACTCATTAATCCGTTATCAACCGGAAAAAAAATACTAGAATCAGCAGAGTGGTCAATATTCCATAATAAGCTCACACCAGATCTGGATTGGCCTGGCGATTGGAGATTGCCTTTGGCCAAAAAAAGGGTGCCATCAAAAGTCCCATTTAGCGCCCAAAATGATTCTACTTTGCTGATCTGTTGTGCCTGAAAAGAGCCGCTATTGCTATACACCCGAGCATCTACCGGGATTCCCATAGAATCAAGCAGCACCAAAAACCCATCGGGTAGTGAACCTAATGAGCGCAAGTTGAATTCAGGTGTAAAACGCATATTACCAGAGAATGAACCTCCCACAATCCAACGACCCTGATCAGCCGCATGCATATCAGTCAGTATATCATCGCCTACACCTTTGCCGCTGCGTAGCCAATCTACATTTCCGGATAAATCAGTTTGTACAAGCAGCAGTTCCTGATCTTGTATCCGGCCTTCATCAGACCAAGATTGGAAATGTACATCCCCACGGAAGCTTCCACCATGAAGTATTAAATTATTCTGTAAGACACTGCGATACAGTCGAATATCTTCACCTTCTCCAATCAGTGTGGATTGAACTGGAATACCCTGTTGATCCAGTTCCAAGAGGAATGCACCACAGCGAGTTGTTTGCAATGATGGTAAGCCCCCCCAGTCTAATTGTCCGGTAAATGTGCCCGTAAAAAAATAGCTTTGAGGAGTAGCGCAAACACCACCAGACCAACGTCCTCCTTCTCCTCCAACCGGACTGATCCACTTAACACTCCCATCTGCGCCATCCAGACATAATAAAAACAGACACTTATTTACTGCTGGGAGGAAAATAGTTTGATTGTTTGTGAATAAGGTATCCCAAAAAACACCTGAAACCAGCCATTCATTGCGACTTTGCTCCCAATGTATACTGCTAATATTTGCCACTCCTTTATTATAAAGCACAGTATTCCAACTCAAAACCCCTCCTTTATCGTAAAAAGAAAAGACTAGATCTTGTTCACCTTTGGGTTCAAAAATTTCATTGGTACTCCAAATAATTTTGTTTTGAAAACCATGCACCAAAAGTTGACCTTCATCGTTATCCAACGCCTGAAGTAAGCTTAATTGACCACTCAGAGGCTCTTTGTCAATCCATGTCCATGACTGTCCATTGAGCAACAGCGTAAAGTAAACTGCAAGAAACGTTAAAGTGAATTTTTGCGTTGTATGTGTATACCGTAAAAAGTTCGGCATTTTATTTTTCTTTGCGGTGGCCTATAATGTATAAACAAATTTTAAGCAAAAATAATTCATGGACAGATCTGTTTTACTCGATACGTTAATTGTAGGATTGGTTTTGATAACCCTTTGTTTTACTGCTTGTTCAGATGATAATAAAGATAAGGCCAAAATTCTGTCCAATGAGGAATACTATTTGGCAGATTCAGCGATAGCAAGGCTAACTCAGGCATTAGAATCCAGGCCCGGAGATGCCAATCTGTGGTATGAAAGAGCCAAGGCATTTCATCGGCTTAATGCCTATGATGAAGCAATTGGGGACATGTCTGCAGCAATGAACATTGATACGGCTAATGTAACGTATCACTTATTTTTATCTGACGTATACATTGAATATTTTAAATCCAGGCTTGCCTTAAACACGTTGCTTCGAGCATCTGTGCTATTTCCAGACAACGTAGATGTGCTTTTAAAGTTGAGTGAATTACAACTCACCCTTAAACTTTACAGCGAATCCATGGCAACATTGGATCAGCTGCTAAGAAATGATCCACAAAATGCGCAAGCCTACTACCTAATGGGTAATAATTTTAAGGAGCAAAAAGACACGGCTCTGGCAGTAGGTGCATACCAAAAAGCGGTCAATTTTGATCCTGACCAGCGAGATGCATGGATACATTTGGCCACCCTAAGGGGAGCCAGGAAAGAAAAAAACGTAGAACGCTATTTTGATGCCGCTATACTGGCTGACAAATCCGGATATGTGGCCAAAATGGCCAAAGCGGAATATTGGTGGGGCGAAGGACGTGTGGAAGAAGCGAAAGTTTTGTACAGAGAAATCATTGAGTCAAATCCTGAAAGCGAAGACAATCATTTCAACCTTGGGTTAATATTAATGGAGCAAGATTCACTGACACTAGCCAAATCCTGTTTTAACAAAACTTTAAATATTAAGCCAAGTTTTTACAAGGCACTGTATTACAGAGGGTTAATATACGAAAAACAGGGCATGAAAGACAGTGCAAGGGCAGATTATCAACAAAGCCTCGAGATCATGCCCACCTTTGAGAAACCAAAAGCAGCATTGGAGACGTTATAAAAGAAATCCTTTTAAAATATCTCGGCGTTGGTTCTTAAAAAGAGAATATTAATTACCGGCAGTAATGGTCTCCTTGGCCAAGCCATTATCGAAACTGCAGCAGCCAATGGCTCGCTTCATTTGGTAAATGGATCCACCAATCGAAAAAACATTTGTTCAAAATTACCTGAAAATCAATTTTTTCTATCTGATGTGACGGATACAAAACAAGTTTACGAACTAATAGAAAAAATTGATCCTGAAGTGGTCATCCACACAGCCGCAAAAACCTTGGTGGACCCTTGTGAGATACACCCGGCTTCTTGCCGAAAAGTAAATGTAGAGGGAGCCCGCAATGTGGCTTTAGCATGCAAACACTTTGGTATCCACATGATACACATGTCCACAGACTTTGTATTTGACGGAACTGCGGGCCCATATGATGAACATGCCCAGCCTCATCCACAGTCCGTATATGCCAATAGCAAATGGGAGAGTGAGCAAATTGTAACCAGTCTGCTGCCTGAGGCATCCATATTGCGCACTGCGTTGGTATATGGTTGGTTTGCCACAATGAGTCGTTCCAATTTTATGGTTTGGGTTATTCAATCGTTGAAAGAAGAGAGACCTATAAGGGTAGTGTGTGACCAATTTAGGACCCCTACCTATGCTTTTGATCTGGCAGCGGCATGTATTAAGGTTGCCAATGAGGGCATACCGGGCTTATTTCATGTGAGCGGTTCGGAATTTTACTCCGTATTTGAGTTCGCTCAATTAATAGCAGATGCTTTCAATTTGGATAAAGATTTAATAGAACCCATAGAAACACACCTTTTGCATGAAAAAGCAAAACGCCCTTACATCACCGGATTTGAAATAGGCAAGGCCAACCGAATATTACACTTTGCGCCAACCTCTATTACCGATGCATTGTCTGAAATACGCCAAAAAATAGAATCTGAAAGTGTATACACAGCGCAAAACCCATAAAATAGCGTGTTTTTTACTGCAAAAAGGCAATCATTAACACAGATTAACAAGCGATTTCGGTACAGCACACTGCAGGTTTGTATTTTTACAGACTAAAAATTTTCACATGCCCTTGAAGATTATTGCCATTGGAATCCTTTGTTGGATTGTTTTTCCTTTTTCTGACTTACATGCTCAAAAGGATCGTTTTCAAATTACAGGAAAACTGATAGATAGCACGGAAACTCCTCTAGAATGGGCTTCAGTGATTCTCTACAATCAAGCTGATTCAGCCATGGCGGCATTTGCCTACTCTGATAAATCGGGTGCATTTCGCCTCAAAAATTTGAAAAAAGGATCCTATCTATTAGCTATTTCTTTCCTGGGTATGGAAACAATTCAGCGCGAAATTGGGCTAGAGCAGGATGAAGATTTAGGAATCTTGTCTTTAAAATCACAAAATGCCGTGTTGGAGGGTGTGGATATAAAAGCCAGTAGGATACCTGTTTTGGTAAATAAAGATACGATCGTATACGATGCCCAAGCGTACAATGTAGGGCCAAATGCGAATGTAGAGGAGTTACTAAAACGCATGCCAGGAATAGAAGTGGAGCAGGATGGATCAATCAAGGCGCAAGGTGAAACTGTTCAGAATGTCCTGGTAGATGGACGTAGGTTTTTTGGAAATGACCCAAAGATGGCTTCCAAAAATATCCAGGCTGATGCAGTGGAAAAAGTTCAGGTTTATGATCGAAAAAGTGAAACATCTGAATTTACAGGTATCGATGATGGCAGTCGTGAACGCACCATTAATTTGCAGTTAAAACCTGACCGAAAAAATGGCATATTTGGTTACGCGAGTGGAGCAGGTGGAATGCCTGATGGTAGGTTTGATGGGAAGTTGAGTTTGAATCAATTCAATGACAAGCGTCAAATTGCCCTTTTAGCGGGTACCAACAATATAAACCAAGCAGGATTTTCATTTCAAGATTACATGCAATTTTCAGGTGGGTCGTCTCAAATGCAGCGTGGAGGTTCAAACAGAGGTTCTGATGCTGGAGTACCTATAAGCAATGGTACGGACAACGGGTTTACTACTTTTGGTAGCGGCGGTGCTCAATATTCAAAAAGATATGGCATTGAAAATGAAATAAATGCATCTTATTTTTACAACCAAAGTAATCGGGAACAAGACAGGCAATTAGATCGCGTTAATTTCCTTCCAGGCAATTTAAGTTTTGGTTATGAAGAAAATGAGTTGGAGATTAACAATAATTACAATCATAGAGTAAATCTTAATTTAGATCAACGGATTGATACATTTAATGCCATTAAGTGGGTCAGTAGCGTAAGCTTTACCAATTCCAATTCCAACCAATCGCGAAAATCAGCCACTTTTGATTCTCCCTTTGGAAATGAAAATAGCTCCGATAGATCATTAATTGGTAGCGGCAATAATTATCGACTAAACGGTTCATTGACCTGGCGTAGAAAATTTGAAAAAAGAGGTAGGGTCTTAGGACTTACCGTGTCTGGAAATTATGCTGAGAATAAACAAGAAACGCAATTAGACGCGGTTAACCTATTCTTGACCGGAGGCCAAACAACACGGGAGGAAGTATTGGATCAGCTACAAGACCAATATGGAAACAATTATAGTTATAGCAGCAACATGCAGTATACTGAACCGCTAGGTAACCGTCAGTATCTCGAATTCCAATACCTTTACAACAGAGCTCCCATGCGTAATGATCGTACGGTGTATGATGTTTTTGACATGGAGCAATTGATTATCGTGCCTGGGCTAAGTAGTGCTTATCAAGCCACTTTTGCCTATCACCGTCCGGGCTTGAGTTATCGAATAGTGCGAGACAATATTAATTTTAATGCTGGCGTGAACTGGCAGGCATCGCGTCTGGATGGAGCAGTAGCTGGGTTGCCGGGTGGAATCGACAGGTCTTTCCAGTTTTTTCTGCCCAATATGCGTTTTACGTATTCTGTAAACAGGAGCAAAAATTTTACAGCAGATTACAATACCAATGTGCGTGAACCGTCTATCCTCCAACTGCAACCACTTCCCAATAATACAGACCCTTTGAATGTTTACCTTGGAAATCCTGATCTCAGACCGGAATACACCCACCGAATGAACCTTAGATTTTCAACTTTCGATATGGCTACCATGCAATTTTTCTTTGTATCGGGTAATGTCACTAATGCCAGAGACCGTATTCGAGAAAGCCAAGCCATCAATGACCAGCTTGTGATAGAACGAACTCCCATTAATATAGCTTCAGAATGGGATGCTAATCTGAATGTAAACTATGGTATCCCGATTAAAAAACTCAATCTACGCTTTAACGCAGGTGTAAATATGGGTTATAATTGGGGATTTGCCTTTGTGAATGGCATTGAAAATCAAATCCGTCGCATCACCCCAGGTGGAAATGTCAGATTATTTTATCAGCTAGGTAACAAGTTGGATGTAGAGGCGGGAACCCGAGGTAACTGGACAACTAATCAATACAGTGTTAACGCAGAACAAAATCAACAATTGGCAACTTATACGCACAATGCAAGCGTGCGGGCCAGCTGGCCTGAAAAATGGCAATTTCAGACGGGGCTTAATTTTGTTCAATATCGAGGAAGTTCCGGCGTATTCAACCAAGATGTGCCCATCTGGACAGCTAGTATTTCCAGATTTCTCCTACCCAAAGACAGAGGGGAACTTAAGCTAATAGCCTATGATTTATTGAATCGAAATGTGGGTATTTCTAGGACAGTCAATTTGAATTTCGTTCAGGATGAGCGAATTATCTCTTTAGGCCGTTATTTTTTACTTGAATTTCGATACAATATCAATGCGAGTCCACAATCTAATACTGGCGGTGGTATGATGCGTATGTTTAGAATGGGATAATTACAAAATATGTTCAGAGACATGACCCGAATAATATTGACTGGCTTTCTTTGGTTGTCAATTGTCAAAATGATGACTGCTCAGGTGACACATGGCACCATTTTTTACGATATGAAAATAGATGTGCATGTCAAAATGCCTCCTGAGATGGAGGAAATGAAGATGCGAATACCAAGATATCAAACACTGAAAAAAGAACTTTCCTTTACGAGTTCGAAATCTCTTTTTAAGGATTTTGTGGATGAGACCGAGGGACGAGGTGGAGGAATGATGTTTAGGATGATGGCCGGTAATTCCATTATATTGATGGACATAGACAATGATATGTACACTGAACGAAAGTCAAATTTTGGAGAAGATTTTATATTGGAAGGGGAATGGCCTTATTTGCCGTGGCGGATTGCACCCGAAACGAAAACCATTTCAGGTTACACATGTCAACGCGCCTGGTATATCCAAGACAGCACCGAAAAGTATATAGAGGCATGGTTTACGCCTGATATTCCAATAGCAGTAGGTCCGGAACTTTATCGGGGACTACCTGGCGCAGTACTTGAGTTGGACGTACAGTATGGTGAAATCAATTATCTGGCCACCAGTATTCAAACAAAGGCACCCAAAGAAAGCGACTTTAAACTTCCAAAGGGAGGTAAAAAGGTAAGCAAGGAAGAATACGATGCATATATTCAAGCCAAAACGAAAGAGTTTGAATCCAGTCCAGGATTTCGAAGGTTCAGGGGCAATTAAAAGAGGATAAAGCTATCTGGCTGAGATACATTTGAGCTATCAAACCGAACATTTAAGCTTTTAGTCGTTCGGGCTAGCCAAGGCTTTTTATCTTTGAGGACTAAAAAGGTTGGTTATGGTCATCAGGATTGAACATTTGGGAATTGCTGTTAAATCATTGGAGGACAGTGTACCGTTATTTGAGAAGCTACTGGGCAGTTCGTGCTACAAATTGGAAACCGTAGACAGTGAACAAGTAAACACTGCATTTTTTGGTTTGGGTGAATCCAAAATTGAGCTTTTAGAGTCAGACAACCCTGAATCGGCTATTGGCAAGTTCATAGAAAAAAGAGGAGAAGGCTTTCATCATGTTGCATTTGAGGTAGAAGATATTAATCAGGCTATGGCATTGGCAAAAGGATTAGGGTTTACTTTACTCAATGAATCTCCAAAAAAGGGGGCTGACAATAAATTAATTTGCTTTTTACACCCTAAGACAACAGGTGGTGTCCTTGTAGAGTTTTGCCAAAGCATACGCGAATAGATGGATGCCTGGATTTATGTTATTGGATTTTTAGGTGGACTTGCCGCAGGTATTATTAACACGTTGGCAGGAAATGGTTCTGCAATAACGCTCACGATATTGACAGAACTGATGGGTCTTAGTCCGAACCAAGCCAATGCTACCAATCGTATTGGAGTTATGGCCAATGCAGTTTCAGCATTGAGCACTTTTATGCGGAGAGGGCGATGGGAAACTAAAGGCACTGAACCATTTATATTCATGGGATTTGCAGGTGGAGTTTTGGGTGTATGGTTGGCTACAATCGTAAGCAATGATCAGTTTATGGGTGTATTTAAATTTATGATGGTTTTTATGCTATTCGTCGTAGTCTTTAAACCGGATCGCTGGATTAAAGATATACCCGAAACAAAGCATTTACCACTTTGGATTACGTATCCAGCTTACTTTTTAATAGGCGTATATGGGGGGTTCATACAAATGGGAATGGGTATTTTTTTCCTCATTGTAATGGTTTTAATTGCAAGATTTCCAGTAATTAAGGCAAACATTGCCAAAATGCTGGTAACTTTTTCATTTACTATTTTTTCTTTACTTGTATTTTCATGGAAAGGTATGATAGACTGGAAGAGTGGGCTCATTCTTGCAGCAGGGCAAGCCGTAGGTGCGCATATTACAGCAAGTTATGCTTCACGCAGTTCCAAAGCAGGCTTATTGGCTTATTGGCTGCTACTTATAGGCATTGTGTTATCCCTACTTAAGCTATTTGAAGTGGATAAATGGATATTTTCCTAACTTGGTTGAGTAGATTAAACAATGGAGCTACATATTGGAGCATACCCGATTTGCAAATGCACGAATATTTTCCGCTTCTCCAGATACATACAGAATGTCATCTTGTTCAATAATTGTATCGGGGCCTATGGAGTGTTTCATTTCACCTTCTTTTCTAACTGCGATTACATTGATGCCATAATAACGTCTGAGGTCTGCATCTTCAATACGGACTCCTATTAGCTTGGTATCGACCCTTACGGCAGCAACATTTAGGCTAGAAAAAAACGGTGTCTTAACATGGATGTCTGGAGTCTCCCCTGGACGCAGAAAAACATAATTGTCCTGACGAATGGTGTCGACGAATTGGTCTATTTCATCCAGTGGTAAAAAATAGCGGTTAAGAACACGGACAAAAATTTGTATGGAGGTTTCAAATTCTTCAGGTATCACTTCATCAGCCCCAAGTGCGATATTTTCCTCTGTTTCTTTAATAAATCTGGTTCGTACGAGAATAAAAGCTGCAGGTGCCAACTGTCGGGCGTTAACGATTATTTTTTTGGTAGCATCGGGATCAGAAATGGCTACTACCACTACGCGAGCAGTTGAAATGCGGGCATTTTCAAGTATATTAGTATTTATGGCATCACCATACAAAATCGGTTCACCCTTGACCCTCTCTTCAGATACAGTATCTGCATTTAATTCGATGATAAGGTAGGGTATATGTGCAAAGCGGGCAGCTCTGGCAACATTTTGTCCATTTATTCCATACCCAATAATGACAAGATGGTCAGATAAATCTTTGGAAATAGCTCCAATGTCAGCTTCCGGTCCGAGTCTTTCTGCAAAACTCTTTATTTTATTGGATATTGGGAGGTTCAAAAATCGACAGACTAGAAAATCTGCTTTAGGAATAATAAATGGAGTTATAGCCATAGAAATAATACTCACGGCAAGAAAATACTGATTGACTTCTGGGGAAAGTAAATCATATTCTATTCCCACTCTGGACAGAATAAAAGAAAATTCACCCACTTGGAAGAGTAATAAGCCTGCATGAAATGCGGTACGTGGAGGATATTTGAGGGCAAAACCTGCAATGGCTGCAACGATGGCTTTGAGAGCAATAATAACTATGGTAAATCCTAGAACGGGCAATAAATTGTCCCAAAGGAAATGCACATCCAAAAGCATTCCAATAGATATGAAAAAAATACTGCTAAAAATTTCACGAAAAGGCAGAATGTTTGAAATAGCCTGATGGCTATAGGGTGAATCGGAAATGATGAGACCCGCCATAAAAGCACCTAACGCGAGCGAAAGACCGACGTAAGAGGTCATGATAGCTGTTGAAATACAAATGGTTACCACGGTGAGCAAAAACAACTCACGGTTTTTAGTCCTGGCAACCACATGTAACCATCTTGGAACTACAAAGCGTGCACTCAGTAGTACGACCGTAATTACCCCAAGAGTCTTGACCACTAAGACAAGCAGACTTTGGCCAATATTATCAGATTCACCGGCAATCATAGGAGTAAATAACATCATGGGAACTACGATAATGTCTTGGAAAATCAGAATAGCCAAAGCAATTTTGCCGTGGGGAGTATTGATTTCGCCTCTTTCAGATAGAAGTTTGAGAACGATAGCCGTAGAACTAAGCGCCAACAAAAAACCAATAAAAACAGATTGGGACAATGGAAAACCAAACAATGCGAATAACCCGGCCGGAATAATGATGGTCAAGCCAACCTGTAAAAAGCCGCCTATCAATACAGCCTTTTTAATGCTATTCAATGTTTTGAGTGAAAATTCTAAACCTATGATGAACAACAATAAAATAATACCTAATTCAGCCATAGCCTCAATCTCATGAGAATGGCTTACCAGGCCAAGCGCGTGCGGACCAACGATTACGCCTGTAATGAGAAATCCAATAATAGTAGGTAAGGTAAATTTGCGGAAAGCCATAAGGACCAAAACAGCCAAACCCAGCAAAATGCCCATTGTATTTAAAATAGGTATTTCCATAGTTTTAGTTTACATGCGAAAATACAGCCCTTTTGTCCAACACGGTGTTTTCATGCAAAAGAAATAATCTGTGTTTACTCTGGCATATGATATTGGAGCAACAAATCCAGGAGGCCGTATGTCATAATGACATACAAAAAAATATTTTAATGCCATTATGTCACCAAAAAGAGTCAAAAATGCAAACAAGTTGCTTAATTATTGAGGTGGTACAGCATTTGATATGGGTTTTTAAATGAAATAAAAATTAAAACGACATGAACAATATAATATATTCAACGGCAGAGCCTACCTTAAGGCAGAAGAGCACAGCAAAGCCAGCGTTAAACACCTTTAGCCTAGAAAGCAGGGGAAGAACTTGGAACAAGCCGCCAATGAATGTAAGCGTTGGAGAATCTGAATTGAGATTGGATATTTTTGCAGCGGGCATAGACAGAGAAAATATAGAGGTCCGTATAGCACAATCGCGACTTATAATCGAATTTGTAAAAACTGAACACAATTTTGAAAATAAGCGCCTTGTTCGTAGAGAATACCAATCTAACAATTGTAAAATAAGCTTCACTATAGCTCAACAATATGATTTAAACGCTGCTACAACGCGACTGATCAACGGAATATTACATATAACAATTCCTGTTAGTGAGAAACATGTTAGACAAATTGAAGTACAATAAAATATACTATTTAACACATAAATGTAACAAATCATGAAAGTCAGCAAATTTAACCCGCTTTTTCCAGGTAGAATGCCTATTGGTAGCCTGGTTGATGATTTCTTTAATCGTGGATTTTCGGATGTAATTAGCACCGATTTTGTTCTTAGTCGTCCGTCTGTAAATATTGCGGAGGGTGATGAGGCCTTCCAAATAGAGGTAGCGGCCCCCGGACTGGAAAAGACCGATTTTGATATCAAATTGGAAGGAGACATACTTACGATTTCAGCGCAAAAACAGCAAAATACTGAAGAGCAAAAAGACCAGTATACGCGCAGGGAATTTAACTTTAGTTCGTTTACCAGAAGTTTTCAGTTGCCTAAAGAAATAGATTCCACCTCTATAAAAGCAAGTTATGAAAAAGGGGTACTCCATGTACAACTACCTAAGTTACAGAAGGAAGTTGCGAAGCCTTACAAACAGATAGAAATCATGTAAAATAAAAAAAAGGGGCATTGCCCCTTTTTTTTATCAAGTCAATTACAATTTAGCTATATCCACTGGTTCGAGTTTATGCCCGCTAAGTTGTTCTACCTCTTCTAGAGCATGCTTGAAGCTGGTCAGACCCATAAAAAGATAGCCATCCGGTTTTCTACAGGCCTCAATAAAAGTGTTTATTTGATTATTTTTAACTTGCTCTACATATTGAACCAGAGGGTCACTGGTGTATTCGGTTAATTCAATCATTGCAGCTTTAAAAACCACTGGTGTATTTTTAAAAGCCATAAGTATGGCAAGCTGATAAGCTGGAATGCCAAACATGCGTTCCGAAGGCCACATGTATGATCCAGAGTTCCGAATGCTGCTGGCTATTTGCTCTATGATCTCAAAATTTCGGAAAGCAGCATATTCCATGTATTTACGCTGAGGATACCTACTCGAGGGTTTTTTCCACATTTTCCAAAAGTCTTCTCTCCATATTTTACCCCAACCAACAATATATGCACCCAGCATAACATCCGTATATCGAATGGATTTTGGTACCGTGCTTTTGGCATCGAGTTTCCATGGACTCTTGATTATTTGAGGAAGCCATTTTTTTACTAAAGGCATATCTGAAGTAGAAAAATCAAATTCCTGGCTTATTTTTTCTTCTAAATCAGAGGGTAAAGCCAAACGGGTTGTTGGTCTTTCTCTAACAGCTTCGATCCATCCTTTTGCTCTTAATTCAGCAAAATCCGGGCGTGTTTTTATTACTTCATGAAAAATTTCATCATTAAAACATGAATGATCGGTGACAGAAAGGATTGCATTAGTAATACGCAAGCGTGTCAACTGAGCTGAATCAGTTGGTGTAGGAGGTAATGAGGTGTCTAAAGTTTCAATAATTCTTCTTTCGGCACGAGATTTTGCTCTCTTAGTTAGAAAATTACTTGCAAATGACTTCTCAATCTCTTGAAAACGTTTGTCTGATTTTATTTTAGAAGAAATACTGGCCAAATCTTGTACTGTGACACCCTTTCGTTTTATCCGCTCTAAAGTGCGCACTACAGCAAAGTCAAATAACTCTTGATATTCTTGATCCGAGAAGTCACCATGATTAATAATTTCTATAGCATTGGGATTAAAAAGCATCATATTCATATAATCTGAAAATGACAAAACAATCTTCCACCGGTCAACAAATTGAGTAAAGTGCTCAAATGACAATCCGCGCATTGCTGCGGATATGATGCTATTCCTTTCTTTCTCTGTTTCCCTAAAATAAAACTGAATATGTTCGGGTGCACTAAACAGCAAATTAGGCCAAATTGAGATATTGTGAACCCACCATTCGACGGAATGATTCTTATATTTTTCAGCAATTATTTCAGAATATTCCGGATCAGGTATATTACTAAATATTTCTATTTCAGAACCCCAATCAGAAGGTTCATAATTATACCTGCCCTGACATTCATATTCAGAACCATCTGTAGCCTTCCTGATGGCTACCTCCGGCCTTCCGCTTATCAGTAAAATATCAAATGTGCAATAACTTAGATAATACCGAGCAAAAAATCCACCAGCAATACACCATCCAGAACCTACAACTAAACTGGTGAGTTTTTTAATTTGATTCAAACCTGAGGGTATATGTACCCATCCATTATCAACCCTTTCTTGCAGTCCAAATATTGATTTTGCGTGATATTCTCTGGCAATTTGATAGGTATGGAAAATCATCCGCATTTCAATAACCGAGTACAACCATTTGAGAATATCCAAAGAAGGTTCATTTATTGGACGACGTTTTCCTTTTCCGGCTGTTTTAAACATGGCACGCATCACAATCAACCAAAAGGCATATTGGTTGGGAAAATTCTTATTTAGGACCTCGACCCACTCCTTGAAAAACTTTTTCTTGTTATTATTTATTTGATCTACAATAGTTAAAGTTGCTTCCTTTTCGAAACCACACTCATATAATTCTTCAACCATCGTTAAATCCAAATCAGTGGGCAACCTTGATTTTAAAAGCTCTCCAACATTGACATGTTTTTCTTCAACGTAATAAACATTTTTAGAGGAAACTGAAGGCAGTTTCAGGGTATTTAAAAATTGCAGATACAAGGAGTTTTTAATAAAATTCGATAGACTAATTTCATCTGAAACAATTGTTTGCCATGGAATTTCACTCTCATATTTTCCGGCAAAAAACTGAAGTATAGGATCGTTTATCTTATATTTATTTATCTTTTCACTAAGCATTTATACAGTATATTTATAATAAATATATCAAACGTTCAAATGATTCTAGTATTAATTTATTATCAAAGAAAAAATGGATATACCCGCAAGAAAACACGCACATATCACTATACTTCGGGTGTTTAAAATGCTTCATGATTAATATTTATTTAAATTAAAGGGTTAAATATAATTTTTTTATAACTATTCATCTCTTTTAAATAAACTTAATCTATATTGATGCTTGCACTCAAAGGGGTCAATAACAAAATAATGTTGATGTTAAACTGTAACTACCTAAAAACACCAAAACAGTTGTATTGACTACAACTAATTGAACCTTATTGGTTTAATTTGAATAAAATCGCGTATGTAAAGCCAAGAATCTATCCATCGAAGCCTGTTTCAATGTTAGTATAACTTCATATCCATCATCACATCAGTTATATTTTTAAATAATTTAATAATAGTTTATTACATATTAGAGTAATCTATCATGCATAAACGATCAGTATGGCCAGATTAATTTTAAATATCGGGGTATTCAATAATTATGAATACCCCGATAATACCATTTTACCTATTCACTCTAGAAATGATTCCGATTTCCTCACCCAACAATTTAAATTTTGGTATTTCCAATGGGGGAACGGTTAATGAATGTATGTTTTCCCTGTTTTCTCGGTAGAACAGTCTTAATTCCTCTAACAGTCTACCCAAAACATTCTTACCCACTAATAAACCATTATTATTTTTATTCCGAACAGTACCCCAAAATTGATCCTTGTGACTGTCCTCAACAATACTCATTTGTCCTGTACTATCAAGTAATCTCCCAAAATTATAGTGATTTTGTATCAGTTTTACCTTTAAACACCAACTCATTATTTCTACCTTTAGTTCATCCCAGTTTTCTCTAGAAAAGTCCCTTCTATAAGGATACATAATACGTTTAGCTAACATTGGACTAGCTTGTCCAAGAATCAATTTCTGTATGTCAGGGTAATCGGGAAATCGACAAGCTTGATACAAGGCTTCAGATGTTCGAATTTGAATACCATTAACAAGTAAAGGATAACCAGCAGACATATTTGAAAACCCTCCATACTTCTCTTTAGTCTTCCTAAACACACATGAATACACCGGATTGTATTCCATTAATTGAAACTCAGTTGTTTGTTCCATGGTATATTATTTAAACAATTATAAAATCATACCTATATTATTTAGTTAATATATTTATATCAACTATTTATATTTAACCAATATTTCAAAGATCATTTTATTTATATTATTATTTCGTTAAATAATAATATATAAATATTTTATTTATTTAGAATAATATATTATTCAGGTAACATAATATACAAAAATATAAGAATAAAAGGGCAATCCGAAGCTATGTAACCTTACATACAGTGAAGCCGTTTGTAAGCAGAATGATCCAGACAGTAAAAGATCTTGAGATTAACAATTAAATAATATGGTCAATACTTTTGACTCTTTCAATAAAGCACCCACTTTCCCCGAAAACATTTTTTTTCGTATTTTCGCACTCCTAAAAACTATAAAAGGCAAGTACCGTTTAACATAAAAATCAGTGATCATGGATTTTAAACTTACCGAAGAGCACCTCGCAGTAAAAGAAGCAGCCAGAGAATTTGCCCAAAAAGAACTTAAACCTGGCGTCATAGAAAGAGACACCCACATGTCCTACCCTTACGACCAAGTTCGTAAAATGGCAGAACTGGGTTTCCTAGGTATGATGGTTTCACCAGAATATGGAGGTGGCGGTATGGACACACTGTCTTATGTCCTAGCAATGGAGGAGATTTCTAAAATAGACAATTCCTGCTCCGTTATTATGTCCGTGAACAATTCACTCGTTTGCTGGGGATTGGAGACATACGGCAGCGATTTGCAAAAACAGCAGTATTTGTCAAAATTGGCTACCGGAGAATGGATTGGGGCATTCTGTCTTTCAGAACCTGAAGCCGGAAGCGATGCGACCAGCCAAAAAACAACTGCAATCGATATGGGAGATCATTATCTCCTTAATGGAACCAAAAACTGGATTACCAATGGAGGTAGCTCACAAGTTCACTTGGTCATAGCCCAATCTGATATTGAAAAAGGACATCGAGGTATTAATGCTTTTATAGTAGAGACAAACTGGCCTGGTGTGACAATAGGTGCTAAGGAAGACAAACTCGGTATACGGTCATCTGATACGCATACTATCATGTACAATGACGTCAGGGTTCCCAAAGAAAATCGTATTGGCGAGGATGGCTTCGGTTTTAAATTTGCCATGAAAGTACTAGCAGGAGGACGTATTGGGATAGCTTCTCAGGCCTTGGGAATTGCTGCAGGTTCATTCGAACTTGCATTGGCATACGCAAAGGAAAGACAATCCTTTGGAAAACCAATCTATCAACATCAGGCAATTGCATTCAAGCTGGCCGATATGGCCACTGAAGCGGAGGCTGCGCGTTTATTAGTGTACCGGTCTGCCATACTCAAAGATCAGGATAAAGATTATGTTGCAGCGTCTAGTATGGCCAAGGTATTTGCTTCCGAGGTGGCCATGAAAAATTCGGTAGAAGCTGTGCAGATACATGGCGGATATGGTTTTGTAAAAGAATATCATGTCGAGCGACTCATGCGTGATGCAAAAATTACCCAGATTTATGAAGGCACCTCTGAAATACAACGATTAGTAATTTCAAGGGCAATACTTTCTGGAGATCTTTATCCAGAATTGTACTAAACCGATATCTCTTAAATAATGTGGTTTAATGGCACAATTCAACTGATCAGAATTTTTAAAATTCCAGTTAAAATTCACTGGTCTTTTGCATTGCTGCTCATATATATTGCTTACGCGGGTTTTTCACAAGACTTAGGATTGCAGGGGACGCTGTGGTATTCTCTTTTCGTATTATGCTTGTTTACTTGCGTAGTCATGCACGAATTTGGCCATGCTTTAACTGCCCGGAGATACGGGGTAGATACTGTAGACATTATATTACTCCCCATTGGTGGTGTTGCAAGACTTACTCGCTTGCCACAAAAACCCATCCATGAACTGCTAATAGCTTTGGCGGGGCCAATGGTCAATGTAATTATAGCAAGTATACTTGCAATATTGCTCTGGTTTACTCGCGAAAATCCATTCGAAATCATTGGCAACGACGTGACCATATACACTCATTCATCAAACTTTATTCCTTTATTATTGCTATTGAATATTACTTTGGTAGTTTTCAATATGATTCCAGCATTTCCAATGGATGGAGGCAGAGTATTGAGGGCTTTGCTTACTTTAAAAGCAGGCCGGTTAAAAGCTACCCGGGTTGCATCGGTCATTGGCCAAATATTAGCCATAGCATTTGGAGTATTTGCTGTAATTGAGGGTCAGTGGACACTTGGCCTCATCGGTGTTTTCATATTCTTTTCAGCCAGAAGTGAGTATCAGGCTGTAAGATCAGATATTATGTTGCACCAAGGAAAAGCTGCCGATATGATGCAGCGACAATTTAAGTTGATTCCAATTAACCTTCCGTCAGAAAAACTTGAGGAATATTTGCAATCAGATGCCCAACCTTATTATTTGGTGGCTGATGAAGGTGGCTCTATTTGTGGTATTTTATCCACCGAATCTTACCGATTATTACAATCAGATGGCGAATTTGCTAACCCTTCTTTGCAGCAAATGATATCAACACACTTTTTTCCCGTTGACATTCATACTCCTGTTTATGAAATCCTTAGATTATTTAAGGTGCACCATTACACTTTGCTCCCGGTTTATGAAGGTGATAAATTGGTAGGGGTATTAGATTACAGAAATTTTACTTAAGTATCCCAAAATTGGTTTTGTGAGTCCTATTTTTCATGCTTAACCAAAAAAACGCTGTAGCTTAGTAGCTCAATTGCAAAGCTATGACTTTTGAGATCGCCCTGGTTTTTTTGATCATCGCGCTTGCCTTAGTGATGTTCATTTGGGAGCGATTTTCCGTGGATACTGTAGCTATATTAGTCATGATTGCCTTTATGGCCACAGGGATCCTATCTCCAGCGGAGGGTTTTTCAGGCTTCAGCAATCCTGCTACTTTGACAGTCGGTGCTATGTTTGTAATAAGCGCTGCTGTATTTAAAAGTGGGGTGCTTAACAATGTAGGAGTGTTGCTATTCAAAGCTGGCAAAATAAATTTCACCTTGGCGCTTCTGTTGCTTCTTTTAATAAGTGGTGCACTTTCTGCTTTTATTAATGATACTGCTGTGGTTGCGTTATTTATGCCGGTAGTGATTAAGTTGGCTAAAGATCTCGACATAAGCCCTTCAAAACTGCTCATGCCTCTTTCCTTTGGAGCACTAATGGGGGGCATCTGTACCCTGGTAGGCACCTCTACAAACATATTGGTTAGCGGAATTGCCGTAGATCATGGTCTTCAACCAATATCCATGTTTGAAATGTCTCCAGGCGGTATTTTGTTTTTTGTAGCGGGGGTTGCGTACATTATTTTCATAGGTCAGCATTTACTCCCGAAACACGCTGCTATCCAGGATCCCGCAGAAGACTTTGAAATGGGCAATTTTTTGGCTGAAATCAAACTGTTAGCCGGTGCAAAATCGATTGGAAGCACCATTGGTGAGTCACCAATCATGAAAGAAGTCGATATTGAAATTTTACAAATAGTTCGGGAAGAGGGAAAGGTAGAATTTCCCATGCCAGGGACCATTTTGCAAGAGGGAGATCGATTAAAAGTACGTTGCGATGTAGAAAAACTCAAAAAGTTGGCTCAAAGACAAGGCATACAAATAAAAGGAAATGTATTGCCCGAAAACGATAAGAATTTTTCTCTTTATGAGGCACTAATTACCCCCAATTCTCCATTGGTTGGCAGGTCTTTGTCTGATATTCAATTCATGGACACATACAAAGGCGCAAGTGTGTTGGCCATTAGGAGCCGAAAAAACATTCTTCATGAAAAACTAGGTAAAATACCGCTTAAATCGGGAGATGTCTTATTAATGCGTTCATCCAGACAATTAATTCATTATTTCAAGAAAAATGGATACTTACTCATAATCTCCGAAATAGAACGGAGAAAAATGGATCCTAAAAAAGTATTTTTGACTTTATTGATTGTATTTTCCATCATGTTGAGTGCAGCACTCGGTGTCTTGCCAATCTTGCTCAGTGCTGCCATTGGTGTTATTTTATTGGTATTATTCCAACTTTTAAAACCTGAAGAAGCTTATAAGGCTATTGATTGGAAAGTAATATTTATGCTAGCGGGTATTTTATCCATGGGTACTGCCCTGCAAAAAACTGGAGCTGCTACCCTATTATCAGATTTCATAAGTCAAAGTTTTGGCCAATATGGCCCCCATACTGTTCTGAGTTTTTTCTTCTTCATTACATTTATGCTTACCAATTTTATGTCCAACAATGCAACGGCCGCATTGCTTGCTCCAGTAGCTATAAGTACTGCAAATGCAATGGATGTCAGCGCTAGACCCTTTCTGTTGGCGGTTACTTTTGCAGCCTCATTAAGCTTTATGACACCTTTGGGTTATCAAACCAATACCATGATCTATGCTCCAGGTAACTATAAGTTTGTTGACTATCTTAAGGTAGGTACACCGCTCAATTTTTTACTTTGGTTGATTGCGATTTATATACTACCTAAATTATACCCATTTTAAAATTCAGGATTCGATAGGTCCTTCGCGAGATAGACTTGTTTTTCTGTTAGTGACTCCAAAAAAGATATAACTGCTCCTTTTTCAGCTTCACTGAGGTAGAAGCCCTTAATCAGCGTATCTTGAAATACATGTTTAGCTCCGCCCTTTGCATAATGGTCTAAGACTGCATCAAGACTTTTTAAACTCCCATCATGCATGTACGGCCCTGTGCGTGCCACATTGCGAAGAGATGGCACCTTGAAAACCCCATTGTCCTCAAGCTTACCCGTTGCCCTATATCTCCCGGGGTCACTATATTCTCGGTATAAGCCATTGTTTTTGAAGCTGTAATTTGTTAGTAAAGCTCCATAATGGCATTTTCCGCATGCCAGGGAATCACTGTAAAATAGCTGCATACCCCGAATGGCATCCTGACTCATTGCATATGAATTTCCATCACGCAAAAACTCATCAAAAGGGGCATCTAGGCCTATGATCCGCCTTTCGAATGCAGCAATAGAACGTGTTAGTACAAATGCATCTAATTCACGCCCAAAGGCCTGCTCGCTCCATTGCACATATTTGGGCTGCTTTTTAAGCCGCTCCACCACTTCAAGTATATTAAAATCGAATTCTTCATGTTCCTGTATGGGTACCAACACCTGCATTTCAAGAGTGGGCACCGCCCCTTCGCGCATCAGATAAGGAGCATGACCAATATTGACCAAGGAGGGACTATTCCTACGCCCCATGCGGCCCTCTATCCCTCTGCTAAAACGCGAAGTATCGGCAAAGGCAAATTGCTGTATATGACAGTGCGCGCAAGAAATGGTAGAATCCAGCGAAAGTGCCGGGTCATAAAACAAATGCCTTCCAAACAATACCCTTAAGGAATCATCCTGGTTGTCTGCAGGGTATATAAGTTTGGGTATTTGATATTCAAATGGAGGTAGGAATGTGTTATCCTGGAATTTAACACACGAGGCCAAAAAAAGACAAAGACCTCCAAAAAGTATACGTCCAATTTGAAAGGTTAGTTTCACCTAAATCATTTACTCTACCACCAATGAATAT
>CAYUZA010000006.1:0-37408 GCA_964449535.1 uncultured Saprospiraceae bacterium | reverse complement strand
AATTTTATATGGACCAGCCTCTGTGATGTATGGCTCCGACGCCATAGGCGGTGTCATGTCATTTCATAGTCTTCCACTTCGATTTAGTAGTTCAGACACTATCTACACTCACTACAACATACAGGGTCGATTTTCATCTGCCAATTCAGAAAAAACAGGTCATGTTCATTTACAATTAGGGAGTAAAAAAATTGCATGGACCGCATCCCTTACACGTTATAAAGCGGGAGATCTGCGCATGGGTTCGTTTGGTCCTAGTGAGTTTCTTAGACCAGACTATGCAGTACAAGGAACAAGTGGCGATAGTATTGTTACAAATCCCAATCCAAAAGTCCAAACACCAAGTGGATACAACCAATGGAACATTCTACAAAAATTAGGCATTAAAATTAATAAGTATTTAGCCATTAATTATACATACCATGGCTCGTTCAATCCCGGTTTCGCCCGATATGACAGGCTCATTGAGAAATCAGCCCTAGGACAACCCATCTCAGCTGTCTGGGAATATGGGCCACAACAATGGCAAATGCACCTATTGAGCGCTTCTTATAAAAAACCAAATTTTTGGTTTGATCAGGCCAGAATTCAAATGGCGAATCAACGATTTACCGAGAGCAGATTGGACAGACCGTGGGCAGGAAGCAATCAGTTTCTTTTGCGTAGACAGGCAGAAAAAGTGAATGGCTGGAACCTACAAATGGACTTACAGCGTCAGATAGGGAAGACTTCAATATACTATGGTGCAGAATGGGTATTTAATAAGGTAATGTCGGAAGGCTCGGGGACAGATATTCGGACTGAGCAAATATTAAATGTGCCAGATCGCTACCCTGCATCAAAATGGAATAGTCTAGGATTTTATACCAAAACTTGTATACCTATCTCTAAAAATGTAGACTGGGAAGGTGGACTGCGCTACAATAATATTCAAATGATTGCTGATTTTGATCGTTTGCTAACTTTTTATCCTTTTCCATTCAACAGGGCATTTCAATCCAATAGTGGCTGGACAGCTGGATCAGGAATATTGTGGAAATCAAGCCCTAAACTCCAATTTTTAGGGAGGTTATCTACAGGCTTTAGAGCACCAAACGTAGATGATTTAGGCAAGTTATTTGATTATGTAGCAGGAGAAGTCGTGGTGCCTAACACTAATTTGAGACCAGAATACGCCTATCATTGTGAAATTGAGACTACTTATGGCACCAAAGTCATTAAAATTCAAGCAGGATCGTTTTTTACGTGGTTAGACCAAGCTATGGTGAGAAGGCCATTTCAAGTAAATGGAAATGACAGTATGGTTTTTAATGGTGTTCTTTCTCGGATATATGCATTACAAAATGCATCCAATACAAAAGTATACGGTGGCCACATAAGATTGGATATCAACCCTATTAGTGGATTAAATGCTCATCTTATTTGTAATCTACAGCGCGGCACAGAGGTAATGGCAGATGGCACCAAAAGTGCCGCAAGGCACGCTGCACCGGTTTTTGGACAAGGAGGTATTTCATATAGCAAAGCAGCATGGCAGTGGACCACGCAGGTGCTTTTTAGTGATAGAGTAGCTTTTAATAAATTAAATGAGGAAGAGCGTCAAAAACCAGCATTATATGCCCGTGATAAAGATGGCAATCCCTGGTCTCCATCCTGGTACCGCATAGATATCAGGGCACAATATCGGATTGGGGCATTCTCGTTTATCCACATAGCTATAGAAAATATTACCGATCAACGATACCGAACCTATAGTTCTGGTATATCAGCAGCTGGTAGAAACTTAATTATCGCCTTCCAGGCTGCCTTTTGATGGTTTTGACTCAGGACCTTATACCTAAGATAACCCCTTAATGCTAAAAAAAGCTACTTTTGCAGACTAAAAACCGCTTTTCGAATGGATAGCAACGCTAAATATAATCCGGAAGGAATTGAGTCCAAATGGTATAACTATTGGATGGAAAATCGTTTTTTTGAATCCAAGCCTAACGATCAGGAACCTTTTACTATTCTTATACCCCCACCCAATGTTACCGGTGTTTTACATATGGGCCATATGTTAAACAACACGATACAAGATGTATTGATACGTCGGGCTCGGATGCAGGGCAAAAATGCATGTTGGGTACCTGGTACAGACCACGCTTCTATTGCAACTGAGGCCAAGGTGGTGGCTCTTTTGCGTGAAAAGGGGCTCAACAAACAGCAAGTTGGACGTGATAAATTCCTGGAATATGCGTTTGACTGGAAAGAAAAATATGGCGGCATAATACTTGATCAGCTCAAGAGATTGGGAGCGTCATGCGATTGGTCAAGGACAAGATTTACCATGGAGCCGTCTCTCAGCAAAGCGGTAACCAAAGCTTTTGTGGATCTTTACCGCAAAGGCAAAATATATCGTGGTCTTAGAATGACCAATTGGGACCCGGTAGCAAAAACAGTATTATCAACGGAGGAAGTCATTTACAAAGAGGAACAATCGCAACTATTTTACTTGCGATATCGACTTGAAGAAAATGACAATCAATGGATTATAATAGCCACCCAGCGACCCGAGACCATTATGGCAGATGTGGCAATAGCTGTACACCCTGAAGATGATCGCTACAGAGATTGGATTGGCAAAAAAGTTAAAATACCATTAATTGGAAGGTCTATTCCCATTATTTCGGATCATTATGTCGATCGCGAATTTGGAACCGGAGCCCTAAAAATAACACCCGCCCACGACCAAAATGACTATGAAGTTGGTCAACGTCACCGTTTAGAGGTGGTTGATATATTGGATGAAAATGGCAGACTTAATGAGAATGCTCAAATTTTGGTTGGAGAGGACCGATTTGATGCCCGCAAAAAAATTCGCAAAATGCTCGAAGAAGCAGATGCTGTGGAGAAGATTGAATTTTATAAAACAAGCATAGGTCGGTCTGAGCGAACTGATGCGGTTGTAGAGCCTCGTCTTACTCTTCAGTGGTTTCTGCGTATGGACGAATTTGCAAAAAGTGCTCTTGAGGCAGCTCAACAAGGTGAAGTTCGTTTTTATCCTGAACATTTTATTAATATGTACCAGTCTTGGTTACGGGAAGAAAATGTCAGAGATTGGTGCATTTCCAGACAACTATGGTGGGGACAACGCATTCCAGCATGGTTTTATTTGGATAATGATGGTAAAGAACATGTTGTTGTCGCTGAAAATATAGATGAGGCACTGGTAGAAGCACAACATATTGCAGGTAGACCCATTCATGCTGGGGAACTTTGCCAGGATGAAGATGTAGTAGATACCTGGTTCTCTTCCTGGTTATGGCCCATGAGTGTTTTTGATGCATTTGATAATCCTGCTGAATTTAGGTACTACTACCCTACTCAGGTATTGGTTACCGGCTGGGATATCATGTTTTTCTGGGTAGCGCGTATGATCATGGCTGGATATGAATGGAGCCCAGACCTCGGTGCTGATCCTAAAAAAGGATTTCAGCCATTCAAAGATGTATTCTTCACAGGTATGGTTCGCGATAACAAGCGGCGAAAAATGAGTAAATCATTGGGGAACTCTCCAGACGCATTATCCCTCATTGATACATATGGAGCAGATGGCGTGCGATTTGGTATGCTAGCCAGTGCCACTGCAGGCAATGATATCGTGTTTGATGCTCCATTTGACGCAAAAACAGGCCAGGTTTTAAATGAAAGTAAATTGTGTGAGCAAGGGCGTAATTTTTGCAATAAGTTATGGAATGTGAACCGAGCCATTCAGGCATGGAAGGCTGATGCTTCAGTAAGTCCTGAAAATCAAGCTATTCTGGCTACTGAATGGTATGAGGAGCGGCTGGTTCAATCAACTTCAAATATTGCTCAACATCTAGAACAATATCGTCTCTCAGATGCATTGATGGAACTTTATAAGTTAATTTGGGATGATTTTTGCTCCTGGTATGTGGAATTGGTTAAACCTGGATTTGAAAAGGGTATGGCACCCGACATAAAACAAAGAATCATAAGCCATTTTGAAAAATCCCTGGAGCTACTTCATCCATTTATGCCTTTTATTACTGAAGAATTGTGGCAGGGACTCGAAGAACGCAAAGCTGGCCAATCGATTTGCATCCAAAGCTATCCAGCAGCAATAAGAACACCTAACTTGGAAATCATACAATCAATGGAAAAAGCCCGAGAATTGGTAACTACTATCAGGGCACTGAAAAATCAATATAAATATGGCCAAAGAGACTTGATTACGCTAAGTGTTCAGATGGCAGATAAACCGTTTTTTGAAACATATGGATCTCTTATTGAGTCGATGGCTCACTTGTCGGCTATAGAATCGGTAACGCAAAAGCCAGCTCACTCAGCAGTTTTTGTGTCTGGTAGAGATGAATGTTTCTTTCCAATGGGAATATCAGCTGACATTGATCAGGAAAGAGAGAAAATGATAGAAGAATTGACCTATCAGGAAGGTTTTCTTCAAACAGTGCTCTCCAAGCTTCAAAATGAAGGATTCGTATCTCGGGCACCTGAAAAGGTAATTGAAATGGAGCGAAAAAAGCAAGCAGACGCCGAAGCTAGAATAGCCATTTTAAAACAAAATCTCGGTGTATGAGCCATTTGTTTTAAAAACATGTCCTAAAAAAACAGCTGGGGTATGTTTTAGTATTTGGGAGAGGGAAAATCGACCAAAAATTCAGAGTGTCGCATAGGGAAATTGTAGTTCAACACATTCTGTATCGGATAAAAAAAATGCCCAAACAGCGATCTGTTCGGGCATTAATTCAAAACTAGTGTTAGGTTTATTGTCCCTTGTAATAAAGGATAATAGATTGTATATCGTTATCAAATTGAAGGTAAGGCGCAAATGTAAACAGAAGACCATGTAGACTGTAGTCTGCAATAAGGGCTTCACGCAAAACTTCAAGACCTTCTTTTTTCTGATTAAACATAAAATGACAAGCCGCCTTGCAGTATAGAATATCTGTACTAGGCGCATAAAAATCAGCCTTATTTAGCAACTTTATAGCTCGTTCTACTTGATCGGTTGCTATTAAAAAATTTGCAAAGGCTAACCAAATAAAGCTTTGTTCGGGACCATCTTTTATGGCCTTTCTAAAATATCGTTCTGCTTTTGAGTGTTCCCCCAAGTGAAAATAAGCCTCACCTAGTCCTGCGTAATATTCTTCGCGACAATCATCAAGGTCAAGCGCTCTGCGATATGCATTTATTGCATTGACCCATCTAGCCTCTCGTGAGAACGAAATACCCACGTAATAATGTAACTCATCATTGTAGGGATCTAATTGGAGTGCTTTAGTTAAATATTTTCTGGCAGTTTTATTTTTATTGAGATGAATAAGACACTGGCCTACATTTGATAACAAATCCACGTCAGCGCCAAAAACTTCGTGTGCTTCCAAATAAATTTTCAAAGCCTGCCTGTAACGACATAACTCAAAACAAAGATCACCGCAATCACGATATGCAGCTTCGAATTCTTTATCAATAATAAAAGCATATTCAAAAGCTTCTATGGCTTTATCATATTCCCCAATAGACGAGTATCCCATTCCCAAATTATACCAAGCGACAGGATTGTAGGGCGCCTTGTCGATTAATTCTTTGTGTAAGATTATAGACGAATACCAAGATTTTAAAACTTCAGTACATGACCACACCCCATTTAAGGCATCCATATGAGTAGGTTCAAGTTCGAGAATGGATGCATAAACTTCCTTTGCAGCACTGTGATCCGACATATCCACTAAAACCTCAGCCTTTACTAACAAAACTGGAATAAGATTCTTATGGAAATCCTGATTTAGTAAATCCTCCAGTAGATTCATGGCTAGTAGAAAATCTTCTTTAGCGGCAAAGTACCTTACTTTAAGTAGGCAAGCCTGCAAATCTAATGGAGCAAGCGATAAAGCGTAGTCTATGGTTTTTCTGGCTTCATCCAGACGGTCCATACTTAATAAGATAGATGCCTTTTGCGTGTAGAAATCAACACTGTATGAAAATATTTCTAAAGCAATGTCAATAGCCTCAAGGGCTTTCTCTGGCTGTCTCTCTTTTTCGAAATATCCGATTAATTGTGCAAAATCTCTTTCGTCCAGCAGAGCAACATCGCCAGACTGAGACATAGCCTCGTATTCCGATAAAAGCTCGAACAAGATTTCTTTGTTATTAGAACTAAATTCCATGAGTTAGGGGGATTATCATTTCCGGGTCAAAGTAAAGAAATATTGCCCAATCATGATGCTTTTTGCCCCTATATTTTTAACATTTTTTTTAAACCTTGTGTCCGTATTAAAATTTTCTAAAATATGTAACAATATACTGTTGTTCAATTGCTAACACATTATCGAAAATATTTATTAATAATTAATCTCACCTTTTAACAGTTCATTGCTACGCTAAAATAAAAATACATTTTCCTATGCCTTTCTCAACCTACGATGCTTCGACAAACGCCAACGATGATGATTTCCGGAATATGAGACCAACCAAACTCCTAAAAAAATAACGATACCGGAAATTAATACACCACCAGATACATCGGCATTGTAGAACAACACTGCAATGCCAATAGCAAAAAGTGGTTGTAAATATATGTACACACTGACCAAACTAGCACTTACCTTTCTCAATGCTAGGGCATTGAGCAAATAAGCTAAAAATGTAGTAAAAATGAGCACATAAATAAAACTCCAACAAACATCAGGCGTAAAAGTGCTCCATCGGACCTCCAAAGCGTAAGACCAACCAACAGGTAGGGAAAATAAAAATCCATAAAAAAATACCCACTTAGAAATGGTTACTGGATGATAAACATGCGTTAACCTTTTTACCAAGACTAGATAAACCGCATATGATGTCGCATTTATAAATACCATGACGTCACCAAGCCATCCAGAGGAAGCCTCTAATGAATTACCCGAAATTATAAGTAATACAGCACCAGTACAACCTAATATTACGCCTACAACTTTACGCCCAGATATTTTCTCTTTTAAAAAAATAGAAGCCATAATAAGTACCAAAATAGGCGTAGCCATCATCAAAAGTGACGCGTTTACCGGTGACCCAAGATGTAATCCATAAAAGAACAATGTCTGATTAATCCAAACCCCAAAAATCCCGCCCAAGAAGAGCCATTTATGATCTTTCCACGCCACTTTTTCCCTAAAAAACAATCCTGTTATAGAAAAAAGTAGTAAAGCTGCGCTGGCCCGAAATACAATAAATGCCAATGGATGAATAAATGAGTCGTCCATGATCCACTTCGAAATACTGTAATTGGCCCCGTAAATCAAGGCTACAAAAAAAAGATACACGTGAGGTCGCCAAGAAAAAGGCATATTTCTCTTTTTATAAGAACAAATTTACGCCAAATAAAACCATACCAAGGTTATTCGACCTAACCTAGAACAAACAGTAGCATTTCAGCTATTTGCTAATGGTTGCTTTAGGCCAATTTTATGCAAAAAATACAGCCACAATGTAACTTAATGAATCTTACTTCACCGGATTTGTTCCCGTTGTTTTCAACAATACACCTATTCTGGGTCAATAGATCAATAGTGATAATAAACGTTTGAGCAACAGCCCTCGAAGTATTCATTTTTCATTTCTTTCTAACTTTAAAACCATCAATGTTTTTCTCTTAGGAATTTTTACATTTTATTTGCAGTCAAAATAGCCATCAGTATGAGCGAAGTGCCTAACGCAGGAAAAAAAGGATACTGTATCATGTATTTCTTCATCTTTTTGTTTTCCATTATTGCCCTCTTGGTGTACTTATATAAATACAACGCCAAATTCATCGGTTAAGCCCATTTTTGGCTCTTACCTACTTATTGCTTTTCCCACAACCCTCAAATGGTTGCGTGGGTCGATTATTATGTCTCATTGGTAGATTCAGATCTACTTTCTAAACCCATATTTGCTTTCAGTTGTTAAGTTCCTAGAACTTGATGACAATGAATTTGTCAATTTCATGACACATCTCCCAAAACATGCAAATATTGCCCAATATGCTTTCTGTTTCACTTAGAAAAAGATGGACTCTACACGTTTTTATCCTATTTTGTTTAGGCTTATCCGAAATTTCAGCTCAGAAAAACATATCTATTTCAGGTATTATCACAGAGAAATCAACCGGAGAAACACTTATTGGAGCTTTTGTAGAAATAACGGAATCCAATCTTGGCGCAACTTCTAACGCTTACGGATACTACTCTGTGAGTGTTCCAACCTCCCAAACGCCACTCACATTGCAAATTAGCTATATTGGCTATCAGACCAAAATTGTACAAATTGTACCCGATAAAGATATCAGATTAGATATTTCCTTGGATCCAGGAACATTAGAGTTGGAAGAAGTGGTTATTAGCGAAGATAATATTCGTGAAAGTATCCGTTCAACGCAAATGAGTGTTGAAAATATAAGTGTACTGGAGGCAAAGGTATTACCTGCTTTATTTGGAGAAGTTGACATCATTAAGACCATTCAATTGAAACCTGGTATTTCCTCCGGGTCAGAAGGCAGTACGGGTTTGTTTGTTAGAGGTGGTAGTAACGATCAAAATCTTATCGTACTTGATGAAGCAATTGTTTACAACGCCGATCATTTATTTGGCTTTTTTAGCGTTTTCAATTCAGATGCGATAAAAGACGTTAAGGTTTACAAAGGTGGCTTCCCAGCCCAATATGGAGGTAGACTCTCTTCAGTTATAGATGTTCGCCTTCGGGAAGGCAATAAAAACAAATTTGCTGCTACGGGTGGAATAGGTCTGATCTCCTCTAGACTGACCTTAGAGGGGCCTTTACAGAAAGGTAAATCCTCCTTTATTGTATCTGGACGTCGAACCTATGTCGATTTGATCACAAACCTTATAAACAAAGCCAACGAAAACAATCCGGATTTTAATCGGATTCCGGGATACAATTTTTATGATTTAAACGCTAAGGCTAATTTCTCCTTGGGTAAACGAGACGTTTTGTACGTTGCTGGCTATTTTGGAAGGGACGTTTTTGGATTCAACTCCTCTCTTTTTAAGTTTAATTTCAATTGGGGAAATGCTACAGGAACATTGCGTTGGAATCATTTGTACAATTCAAGAATGTTTTCAAATACTACGCTCACCGTCTCAGATTATCAATATAATATCAACAATGAAGTTACAGGGTTTTCTTTTGGCTTGGGCTCAAATATTAAAGATGTAAATCTCAAACATGATTTTTATTACACTCCTGGTACTGGACATGAGGTAAGGGCTGGTCTTTCACTCACTCATCATACCTTTGATATTGGACGACTTAAAGCAGGAAGTAATGATGGTGAGATTAGTTTTTCTGCAGGTCAAACCCTACAAGGTTCTGAATTTGCTGCCTATGTCTCAGACGATTGGGATATACTGCCCAAATTAAAAATAAATGCTGGACTTAGGTTAAGTGGGTTTGTAGGCAATGATGCTGCTTATATTCGACCTGAACCCCGAATCGCCTTGAGATACCTTCCTAACGCGCGATTGTCTATAAAAGCCTCTTACGCCAGAATGCATCAGTACGTACATCTCGTATCCAATTCAGGCATTTCACTACCTACTGATGTTTGGTATCCTAGCACAAAAAATGTCAAACCCCAGCAATCTGATCAATTTGCAGCAGGTTGGAGTATGGAAATCACAAAAGGTCTTGCTCTTAATAATGAATATTATTACAAAAAACTACGGAACCAAATTGATTTTATCGATCACGCAAGACTTTTCGCCAATGATAATCTGGAAGATGAATTTGCATTTGGCGATGGTTATTCTTATGGAATGGAGCTAGGGCTGGAAAAAACTACTGGAAAATTTACAGGCTGGATTGGTTATACTTTAGCATATGTTAGAAGGGGCAATTTTGAACGCATCATGGATGGCCGTTTTTTTTCTCCCAGATTTGACCGCAGACATGATTTGAGTGTAGTAGCCATGTATGAGGTTACACGTTGGCTATCTCTAACGTCTACCTTTGTTTTTGGCTCAGGAGACCTGACTTGGCTGCCTTCAGGCCGAAGTATTTTTCAAGATGTAAGCGGGGCACCCATTTCACCTATATTACCTATTTATGGCGACAGAAATACTTTTCGTATGCCACCTTACCACAGAATGGATTTAGGTATTGTACTGCGATTTTTTCCAAAATGGGGTGAAAATGATCTTTCTATCAGTGTATATAATGTTTATGATCGCAGAAATCCCTATTTCCTATATTTAGAACCTCAGTATGCTCAAGATTTTGGAGAAAATGGCCCACCTCCT
This sequence comes from uncultured Saprospiraceae bacterium, assembly GCA_964449535.1. Lineage (GTDB taxonomy): Bacteria > Bacteroidota > Bacteroidia > Chitinophagales > Saprospiraceae > SLDF01. The sequence continues at coordinate 27,110 of CAYUZA010000006.1, read as the reverse complement.
GGGGCCGTTCCTACTCGAATAGCACCAAAACAAGTATCACTTTTCCCAATATTACCTTCAGTAACCTGGAATTTTAAATTCTAATTTTCATGAAAAATCTCTTAATCCTTGCCATAATTATATTGTTCGGAAGCACCGCTTGCAACCTTGAGAAAGAAATTGATATAAAACTACCGTCTTATGAGGTACAACCTGTTTTAGAATGTTACCTGGAGCCCGGAAAACCTTTTAGACTCTTGCTTACAACCTCCAATTCATATTTTGATGCACTTCCAACAGAGGACAATATTATACCTTTCCTTGAATCTATTCTAGTCAAAAATGCAACAGCTAAAATACGATTTGATGGCAGGGAAGTGGTGTTGCGCAACGAAATTGCTGTTGACCTAGACAACAGAAAATTTTACAATTACATTTCCGATGAGCTTGTGCCTAATGTAACAGGGGTTCCTTTTGATCTCGAAGTAATTTTAGAAGATGGAGGTATTATTACATCCACTACCCAGATTTTACCGATAGTTCCAATTGACTCCATAGCAGTAGAATATTTTAGGGATACATTAGCGCGCACACTTATTTACCTTAATGATCCTATGGATCAAAAAAATTACTATCGCCGTATGTTGCATTACAATAATCTGGTCGATAGCTTTCCGAGACAAGATTTTATTACAGATGATGTATTTGTAAATAATGGCAGACTAGCATTTGGAGCAGGATTCGAACTTAAAAAAGGGGATACCGCCATCAATACCGTGTTTCATATCGATGAAGCCTACTTCCTTTACCTTAATTCCGTTCGAAACGCAATCACCTCAAATGGAAATCCCTTTTTACAACCAGGTGTTATTAAAACCAACCTAAAAGGCTCTGCTAACGCAACAGGTATTTTCACAGGATTGAGCTACGACCGAGTGTTTACGCTTATTCCTGAATAGGAGATCAATCATTAGCTTTAATCCATTTACCGGAATCCAACAAAATTCCGTCTTTAAAAAGCTTGTATAAGTATATACCAGGTTGCAAATTTAACAAATTCATTGACGCGTTTAACTCGTCAAATCTAAACTCTTGCCTGGCTATTGGCTGGCCCAGCATGTTATACATCATCCAGCTTATGCCTCTTTCCGGTGAGCTCAATGATATGTAAATATGATTTCTACCAGGATTTGGAGTAACTTTTACGCTTATATTTTCAGTAGATTCTGAATAAACGGATGACTGAAAATCTGAATCTAGTCTGATGTCAAATTGTTTTTTTCCTGTCCAACCACCTTCAGCATTAGATCCCGCAAACAAAAACATATCAAATTCATCGGATTCCAGGCCCACATGACTATAATAAAAACGAACTTGGTCTATATCTTCTTGAGTAAATATATCCCCAACCCCCAATAGCCTATCATTTATGTATAGTTCACCCTTTTCTGGTAACTGAATTATCCGGAATGCCAAGCTGGACGGAGTTGCATTTTGAGCAGTCAATTGAAGTTTGGAATCAGTGATGTGCCGTGCTGTCCCTGGCTTCAAAATCAATGTATCCTGTATAACTTGAGGCGAAGGCGTTGCAATTCCCGTACAAAGTTTAAGCAACCAGCCTGAAAATCGGCCACCACTGCCAGCTTGCACGTCTTTCACCCGCATACCCCATTTTCCTCGGGTTGAAAGACCAGCCAATGTAGAAAGAGATTGAAGCGGCAAGTGTACTCTCCCAGCACCAGGAGGACATGAGAATGCTTGAGAAGCAAAATCAGAAAAACCAAAATTAAAAGTTGTACTTACAGGTCCGCAACGGCGATTTAACAACGTCACCTCCGTTCCACTAGGGGATAAAAGCGCGAAATTCAAATCCGAAAAACTTTGGTGATTTCCTTTAATATCCAAGACCTCAGCGGTTAGTAAATCCAAATCTTCCTCCACATTGATTTCACTTAAAATGGTGGGTGTACCAGAAGCGGAAATAAATACATCTTCAGGTTTTTCATAATCGAAGCACTGAATATTCAACGTGTGAAATCCATTGGGTAATTCTTGTATTAAACCTCCGCAACGATTAAAAGCCTCCACTTTCCAATAATATAAAGTGTTAATATCCAATGGATTTGACAGATAAAATGAGGTATTTGTCAAACCATCAAACATCAATGGGTTTGAAAATTTTGGTGTAGAATCAATAGAAATTTTATAATTACTAGCATAAGAAACAGGCGACCAGGTAAACAAAGTGCCGGGAGAAATGCCACTACTATTATCTTCCGGGATTTCCATGCTTGGATTTTCCTGTACCCGGGATTGAATTGCAATTCTAAAAGGAAAGGTAAAGGTATCAGACTCTGTTCGAGCTAATAAGGCTGATTCAAAATCAATCTGATCTATAGCTTGCTGAAAATTAATCCAGAGTGTAGCAGAATCTCCCGGATAAAGCAATTCAGGCTCTATTCGATATACCAACCCATTAACAGAAGCTGCATTAGAGATTTCTAAGCGTAAGCTATCTTCAAAACTAGCAAACCGATAGGTTCTCAAAGGAATAGCTAACTCCCCGGGAATACATAGCACATCTGAAGGTACTACTGCTTCAGCGGAGTATGAGGGAATTTCAGGCAGACGAACTGAAAAATTACCCGGATTTACCTGATAAAAAACATTATTTGCCGCCTGGACCCTAATACGCGCATTAGCAATAGTCTTGACAGGCACCCAAACATCACAATTGCCCGTGTTTGGTTGGTTTTTGGCAAGGGTGTCCGTCCATGTTTGTCCTCCGTTGGTAGACAGTATAATATGAACTTGTTGACAAGATACAGGTGCTTCGGTCGTATTGGCTGGATTCCACTCTACCCGTTGAAATGAACCTGCACTCCAAATCGCCCCTGTTAGTGGTTGTAAAACAGAAAAAGGTCCGGCACTTTCAACAGAACTTAGACGGACTTCTTTCCAATCTAAACCACCTGTACCGGGATTGTTGTCACGTACGGTGCATCTAAAATTAAGCTCTCGGCCATAATTTGGTAAGACTTCGCGTATATTATTTGTATTATTTAAAATACTCTCACGCCTTGGAAAACTACGACTGCCATTAGAGGTGGGAGACAATGACCTAAACAAAGGACTATTTCCTGCAGGAGAACCTAAATTTACCTTTGGACCACTATCCATTTGCTCCCAACAATAGGTAAGACTGTTGCTTCCATTTGAATCTGTGGCGGAAGCAGTAAGCTCAAAAGGGGTTGACTTTGGAATGTGTAACGTACCTGTGTAGGGAATGGAAATCTCAGGAGCACGATTATCGGTGGGAACAGCTAATACACAAGTTGATCCAAATCCATTGCGCGTGTATTGCAACATTTCATCCAATGAGACTGCATGAAAATAATCATCACTATTAAATTGAATATTATTGTTACCACATAGACCAGCATAAGCCATTATTGTGCTTCCACTTCCGGGTTCAAAAGCTGTCCCAGGATTTTCATTGCCATCACAATTATTAAAGGTATGGTTTGCACCAAACTGATGGCCCATTTCATGTGCCACGTAATCAATAATAAACGGATCACCCAAAGGGTTCCCACTTCCAGTTACTCCCCTTGCTTTACCTCCTGAACAAACCACGCCCAAGCCAGCAATACCACCACCAGAATTGGTAGAAAAGACATGCCCTATATCATAGTTGTCTATCCCAATAATATTGTTGAGAGCAGTTTGATTCTGACCCAACATTTGGTTGAGATTGCTATTGTTGTATGGATCTGTATCCGGATCCAGGAACACAATTTGATCATTATTGGCCACCAATACTAAGCGAATGGCAAGCTCTCTTTCAAAAACAACATTGAGCCTATTAACAGCAGTTACAAAAGAGGACATTACATTGGGAATAGTGCCCCCGAAAAACTGAGCATACTCCGCTGTGCATGCAAGAGCCAATCTATATGTGCGAAGAGAAACCTGGCTTTGCTGCAAACCCATTGTCCTTACGCCATTTCCAATTTCGTCGTAGCGGGGCAGTTCCCATGAATCAGCTTCCGCTTGGCAGCGAAAAGAGGATCTAGGTATTAATTTGGATGCTTCAGATTTATAGTAAACCCTATGAACACCCGGCATTTCCCATACCTGGTCAATCAAATAAGTATTGCCATTCCCATAAAAAAGTGCATTAATACCATTTGGGTTTATATCCATCCTGCCATTAAAATCATCGCTTTTTATGAGGAATGTTTTGATTTCCGGAAACTTGTTTTGCAGCTGGGCTTCCATTACAGAGGATTCTACTACCGTGAAATAATGCCAATTGCCATCAGGAAGTGGCAATGCTATGCTTTGGTTTTGAATCAAATCATTCTTGAAGAAAGTGGATCCAATTTCAAGCTTAAAATAAGATCCAAATCTGCTATACAGATTATCAGTATTCTCTAACTGAATTTGTTCCATATTTTGCCAATAAACGGGCTGCTGTGCTTGGGTGTTGATCCAAGAAAAACAACTAAAACAAATCAATAAAAAAAACATAAATCTGGACATATGTGGTGGTTCTTTGTTAAACAAATATAAACAATTAGCCCCAAAATTTATACAACAATCCGATTATACCAACCCGTTTTTTGGAGCTAGTATAAAACTAACCGAAATTCGGGAATCAAACTTTGGAAATAGAATAGTAAATATACCCTATATAAATGGCCACCATGAGATACCCCTGCCATCTGTTGATGGTATGCCGATTGCCAATAAACAATAGAACAAATAGAATTACGCTTGAAAAGATGACCATCAAAACATCGATATCTGAACTTGAACTGAAAGGAAGAGGCCTTATAAGTGCACTCGCGCCCAGAATCCAAAAAATATTGAAAATATTAGAGCCTACTACATTCCCAATGGCAATATCGGGTTGTTTTTTAAAAGCTGCAACTGCAGATGTAGCCAACTCAGGCAATGAAGTCCCTATCGCTACCAAAGTTAATCCTACTACCGCTTGTGGCATTTCAAAAACCGCTGCTATAGATACTGCTCCATCTACAATCCACTTCCCTCCTACGGTAAGACCTAGTAAACCTAAGATTACAAATAACACGGATTTTCCTGTAGGCAGCTCTTTGATATTTTCATCAACCCCGGCCCCGTCTGATACCTTGGAAATACCGAATGTATAATACAAGAAAATAATAAAGAATGCCAACAAAACTATTCCATCGCCCCTCGAAAGACCAGAATTTATAGTACCATCTATTCTGATATCATTTGCTAACACAGCAAGCATTAAAGCAGCAAGTAAAGACAACGGTATTTCTTTCCAAACCGTATTTTCAGGTGTGCGGAGTGGATAAATAATGGCCGCTACTCCTAAAATTAATAAGATATTAGCAATATTGCTACCCAGCACATTACCTATAGCTATATCGCTATTGCCCTGTAAACTAGCAAATATATTTACAATAAACTCTGGAGCCGAGGTGCCGAAAGCCACAATAGTAAGACCAATAACTATGTTTGGAATTTTGAAACGCCGCGCAATAGATGCAGCGCCCTCTACCAGCCAATCCGCGCCTTTAATAAGGGCAAAGAAACCCACTACAAATAAAACATAAACCAGCATATATAAAATCTGACCTAAAGAATGAATGCAATTAAAAAGCAAAGTTAGTTTAATTTGAGGCCGGGTCTTTCTTTTACCCGGTTAATTTTACTGGTGTAAATGTTTACCAAATTTTACCGGTTTTAAAGTTTGATATATGAGGTCTGCTGTAATACTTTTTGTGAAATTTGCGTTTATAATTAAAATAGTTTCACATTCATGAAACATAAATTGCTTATCTCTTTGGTTTTTGGTTTGCCACTACTACATGCGCAGACATCGACCGAGAAAATGGAAGTAGAGGGGGTACCTGTTTTGGCTGTCATTACCGGTAACGATACCGTGTTTTTGGCCGATTTGGATATGTATACGATTACTTCTCTTAGAAAATTTGAATCTGACGAGGAGTACAAAAGATATTTACGGTATCGCTCACATGCCGTAAAAGTATATCCTTATGCCAGAGAGGCCATTAAGATTTTTCGGGAAATGGAAGAAGACACTCGTGACCTAAAACGCAGAAAAAAGAAGAAACATATCCGTGCTTTAGAGAAACAACTGGAGAAAGAATTTGAGGAGCCCTTAAAAAATCTATCGCGAACCCAAGGACAAATCCTTGTTAAAATGATTGAGAAAGAGCTTAATACGCCGTTATATGATCTGTTAAAAGATCTCAAAGGCTTTGCCCCAGCTTTTTATTGGAATACCTTCAGCCGTTTTTATGGATACAGATTAAAACACGGTTATGAAAGAGGAGAAGATAGTGTTCTGGATGCTGTTTTAGATGATTTTGATATTTCCTATCGGGTAGACAGACAAAAATACAAAGATCAGCAGTCTAAAAAATAATCGCTGGAGTCTTTCAAAAACCACCGTCACATCAAACAATTTAAGGTTAAAAAGTACTTTTAATTTAGAAAGTGTAAAAAATTGGTATGAAAGAGATTAAACGCCCATTGAATTTCCATACTTTTGGGTTACAATCTTAAAATGCCATGTTTATAAAATCGTATGCCAGTGCCGTCACTGGGGTGGATGCGCGCACTATTACTGTAGAGGTAAGTACAGGAGGCCCTGTAGGAATGGGTCAAATCGGCTACAATCTGGTAGGACTTCCAGATAACGCTGTCAAAGAGGGTTATCAACGAATAGATGCAGCATTGAAAAATGCTGGTTTCAAATTTCCACGAGTCAAAACAATCATTAATCTGGCTCCTGCAGATATCAGAAAGGAAGGGTCCTCATATGATTTACCTATCGCGCTTGGAATTTTGGGAGCAAATGGCATTATTGAATCCAATAAATGGTCAGAATACATACTCATGGGAGAGTTGGCGTTGGATGGAATGCTGAGGCCAATCCGTGGTGCACTTCCAATCGCCATTCAAGCCCGAAAAGAAAAATTTAAAGGACTCATTCTGCCCATTCAAAATGCACCTGAGGCAGGTATTGTAGACCAACTGGACGTAATCGGTGTAGGTAGTATTGGGGAAGCGATTCGATTTATGACAGGTGAACTGGACATTCCTCCTACAAAAGTGGATACCAGAGCACAGTTTGCAGACGAAGCCAACAAATACCAAGTTGACTTTTCAGATGTAATGGGGCAGGAAAACATTAAAAGAGCTCTTGAAATAGCAGCCGCTGGAGGCCATAATGTTATACTAATAGGTCCACCTGGGGCTGGCAAAACAATGCTTGCCAGAAGATTGCCCACGATTTTACCTCCTTTAAATATGCAGGAAGCCCTGGAAACCACAAAAATTCATTCAGTGGCTGGAAAATTGAGAGAAGCCAAAGGTCTAATGGCCGTGCGCCCGTTTCGTGCTCCACACCACACTATTTCCGATACTGCACTCGTGGGAGGAGGATCCAATCCCATGCCCGGTGAAATAAGTCTGGCACATAATGGAGTACTTTTTTTAGATGAATTACCTGAATTTAAGCGCACTGCGCTCGAAGTCATGCGTCAACCTATGGAGGAAAGGCGAGTTACCATTTCAAGAACCAGAGTAACTGTCGATTTTCCGTCCAGTTTTATATTGATTGCCTCCATGAATCCATGCCCTTGCGGTTTTTATAATCACCCTGAAAAACAATGTCTTTGTGGAGCCGGCGCCGTAAAAAAATATTTAAACCGTATTTCCGGGCCACTCTTGGATCGAATAGACCTACATGTCGAAGTTACGCCTGTCAGTGTAGATGAATTGAATGGCTATAAAAAAAGAGGTGAAAGCAGCCATGAAATAGCGAAACGGGTAATGAAGGCACGTGAGCGGCAAGAGATTAGATTCAAAGATTATCCAGGCGTTTACTTTAATGCCCAAATGCCGGGAAAACTGGTAAAGGAAGTATGTAATCTGGACAGTGCTTGCCAATTGCTGTTAACAACTGCCATGAAAAAACTGCAACTTTCAGCCAGAGCATACGATAGAATTCTTAAAGTTGCCAGAACAGCCGCAGATTTATCTGATGCAAATCATATCCAGATAGAACATCTGGCTGAGGCTATTCAGTACCGGGATTTGGACCGAGAAAACTGGGGAGGGTAGACAATACTTGCTTAGCAAAACTTAATTTTATTGCCCCTCCTGCCCAAAATGACGCCAGCCTTGGGCTTTTAATGTATGTATATTCCCCCCTTTTGAGCGTAATAGTATGCCCTGCGAAGGCTCAGTGATTTCGCCCATAATATAAACGTCAGCGAGCATTTTTACCTTATCCTCATCTTCTGGTTTTACTGTAAACAACAACTCATAATCCTCCCCACCGCTCAAAGCAGTAGTGATAGGGTCCATTCCAAATTCCAAAGCTTGCAATTGCGCATCATTATGAATAGGCACACCACTCTCCTCAATAAGCGCACCTACTCGGGATTGTTTACATATATGGAAAATTTCAGAGGCTAATCCATCGGATATATCGATCATAGCTGTTGGAATTATACCCGCTTTTCGTAGCTGATCTACCATATCTGCCCTGGCCTCCGGTTTTAATTGTCTTTTTATCAAATATTGATGAGCCTCCAACTCAGGCTGAACCGTTGGGTGTTCTGACCAAATTGCCTTTTCTCTCTCCAGAATCTGCAAGCCTAAATAGGCAGCCCCGAGGTCACCACTCACACAAATAAGATCGCCTGGGCGAGCGCCATGACGGTAAGTGACACTTTCTGGATCTGTATAACCGATCGCTGTAATACTTAAAATTAATCCTTTGTTAGAAGAAGTGGTGTCGCCACCTACCAAATCAATCCTGTATGCTTGACATGCGGCCAATATACCAGCATAAAGTTCATCCAAGGCTTCAACAGAAAAACGATTTGATATGGCAATGGAAACTGTTATTTGTTGGGGTATACCATTCATGGCAAAGATATCAGATAGGTTGACCACTACAGCCTTATATCCTAAATGTTTAAGAGGCGTGTAGGCCAAATCAAAATGAATACCCTCTACCAACATATCGGTGGAGACTAACATCAGTCGATCTCCGGCCTGAAGTACAGCTGCATCATCGCCTACACCTTTGATGGTATTAAGGTGGTACACTGGAAACGGCTCTGTGAGGTGATCAATAAGGCCAAACTCACCGAGTTCATTGACATCTGTGCGTTTTTGATTCATAATGTGTCCGTAGTGTTTTGATTGGGTACTGCTTTCCAAATTGGCATTTCGGGGAATGGCGCGAACAAATGTTCATCTTGACCACTTATTGGATGTTTGAATTGAAGTTCGGCAGCATGCAATTGTATGCTTCTGTCCTTATTGCCACGTTTATCTCCATATTTTACATCGCCTTTGATAGGGCAACCTATACTAGCCATCTGGGCACGAATCTGATGCTGGCGACCCGTTTTGGGTTCTATTCGCAAAGCAAAATATGAGTCTGTCTGACCGATAACGGCATAGTCTAAAGAAGCCTCTTTAGCCGATTCATCGTCAGCCGACTTTGTTTTCTTTTTGTGCTGGTCGTATTGAAGTTGGTGAGTGAGCGTACCAAATTCCGGCTTAGGCCGGGTACGCACCAAGGCGTAGTATACTTTGCATACTTCTCGAGCTGCAAACTGGCGATGAAGCTCTGCCACTGCTTTTTTGGTTTTAGCATACAGGATAATTCCACTCACGGGCCTATCAAGGCGGTGCACCGGATATAGTTTGTGCTTACAATATATTTCCAATAAATCCTGAAGAGACTTGTCCCCGGTTTTATCGGGAACTGAAGCCATACCGGCAGGTTTGTTTGCAGCTAAAAACTGCTGGTTATTGTGCAGAATCAGCTCTTTTATAGGTAGATTTATCATTTGATTTCTTCGTAATCGGCATATTCATCATCGTTGTACTTCTGGCCATTATTGCGGCCAGAGGGAGGAGGGTTAGTTGTTGGTGGATTGAGAAGAGGCTTTAAATACCACTGGTAAACAAGAAAGCCCACCACTATAAAGAGCAACAGTTTAATCATGTCGATATTTTAACACAAAGGTACAACTTAAACCGGATACCTATTGGGAAAAATGACGGTAATAGAGCCTTGCAAAAACAGTTATGACATATAAAACAACTCCTCTCGATCAGGCCCAGTTGAAATGATGGCAAAAGGCACTCCAATTTGCTGGGTGAGGTGGTCAATATAATTTCTCAAAGCTTCAGGCATTTGTTCTGCTCTTTGCACCTCTTGCAAAGACTGCTTCCAGCCGGGAAGGGAATCATAAACTGGCACTACTGTTACGTCATCCAGATCGTAAGGAAAGTGGTGCGATTGTTTGTCGTCAATATTGTAGGCATTGCAAACTTCAATGGACTCTAATTTGTTTAGCACATCAGTTTTCGTAAGTACAAGTTTAGTTACACCATTGAGCATACAAGTGTATCGCAACTGTACCAAATCTAACCAACCACACCTTCTGGGCCTTCCGGTCGTGGAGCCAAACTCAGCTCCTTCGCTACGCAAAAACTCCCCGATTTCATTTTCTAGTTCAGTAGGAAAAGGTCCGCTGCCAACCCTGGTACAGTAGGCCTTTGTAATACCTATAACTTCTCCAATAGCAGAGGGTGGAACGCCTAATCCAATACAGACACCTGCAGTAATGGTATTCGAAGATGTGACGTAGGGATAAGTGCCGTAATCAACATCCAGCATAGAACCTTGTGCTCCTTCTGCCAATATGGATTTGCCTTCATGGATAGCCTGGTGAATGTAAAATTCACAATCAATTTGAGGCAAGGTCTTTAGTGTTTCGATAGCCGCAAACCATTTATCTTCTTCTGCAGCTAAATCGAAGGGGCTTTCTGGATAAATACGCAGCAAACCAAGGTGCTTTTCTTTAAGCGCTTCATAACGTTTTTTGAAATTCTTACTGGCAATATCCCCCACCCTGAGACCATTTCTACCTGTTTTGTCCATATAGGTAGGTCCTATTCCCTTTAAAGTAGAACCAATTTTTGCATCTCCTTTAGAAGCTTCTGAAGCCGCATCTAACATCCGGTGGGTGGGCAGAATGAGGTGTGCTTTTTTGGCTATTAGCAGACGTTGTTTATAGTTTACCCCAGATTCATCTAGTTTTTCGAGTTCCTTTTGGAAGGTAATAGGATCCAGCACCACGCCATTACCTATAACATTAATAAGATTTTCTCTGAAAATGCCAGAAGGCACGGTGTGCAGCACATGTTTTTTGCCTTCAAAAATTAGGGTATGCCCGGCATTGGGTCCGCCTTGAAAACGACAGATAATATTGTACTGTGGTGCTAGTACGTCCACAATTTTACCTTTGCCCTCATCTCCCCACTGTAAACCTAATAAAACGTCAATTGCCATGTGCTAGAATTAAAAGGCGAAAATACAAATTAAAGAAGATTTTCAGTGTACTGTGCCCATTGAAAATGAAACTAGGTTTTTACGCTTCCATGTAATGGGTACAAAATTGAAAAAGAGAAGTTTACAAATTGAAGATTACAAATATTCTGGGACAATGTGCCGGGCAAACCAGTCCTGGCATTCTTCCAGAGAAGACTGGCCGGAGGCCACTTTCATAGTGAAATCAAATACTATTTCTTTGGATAACAATCTGTTGATCCTACAACCGTTCAAATCCAAAAACAAGATAGATGCCTCCAGTCCTGTTCTCTTATTTCCATCGCTAAAAATGTGATTGGAGATTATAGAATACATATATAGACCCGTTTTGTCACTCAAGGTTGGGTACAAAGGCTCGCCAAAAACATCGGAGGAAACAATTCCCAACAGATAGTCAAGTGCGCCTTCATTCAAAAGATTATTAGGAGGCATAAACTGCCCCCCATGCAATTGCACGGTAAGCATGTTTATGAGAATCACTTCGTTTTTAGTCAGGTATCTCATGCCAATTTTCGGAAAACCTCGTCGTATTCCTCGAAGTGCTTGTTAATAAGCTTCTCAACGTAATCTAAATCTTCACCCGACTCACTTACTGGTTTTTTATCCAATATCTGAAGGATCAAATGGCTCGTAATGAGCTTCTCATCAATTAAATCCTTGACAAGGCGTATAATTTGCGTTTTCGACAATGTTTTTACATCAATAGCGTTCTCCATGGTTCTTGCATTTTCTACATGTTAAAAAAACGAATGAAAGGGTCTATTAGTTCCCATTGCTAGTTAAATCCCAGTTTTAAAGGAGATTCATAGAGTCCATTTACATTTTTTCGAAGGATTAAACTTTGCCAATTACACATGTTTGCCGCTCTCCATTTGTAAATGAGAAATGGACGTGCTTATGAAAACCTTTGGTGTTAACGTATCAACTGCACTTCTCCACTCAATATCTGCTCATTACCTTCAATATCTTCTACGCGGATTTTGTAAGCGAATACGGCTGGGGTCATGGTCTGTTGCCTGAATATACCATCCCATCCTTCCATGGGTTCGTTGGCCGGAAAATCCTCCTTGCCGAACACCTTGTTGCCCCATCGGTCAAAGATAAACATCGATTTGATACGAGCTACGTCGGGTCCAAAAACGGTAAAACCATCGTTGTTGCCATCCCCATTAGGGGTAAAGGCATCCGGCACATATATTTTGATCGTTTTTCGAACCAAAATCAAAACTTCTGCTCTAAATACACAGCCATCGCTGTCCATAGTCTCCAATTGATAAACTCTTTGCTCCGAAGGCCAAACTTCAGTTGCCAGGCAAGTATCACATCTAATATCAAAGGGAGGAGCCCATAGGACTTCAACCGGATTAAAATTGAGTTGAGGATCTAACATAACGGTGTCGCCCTTCTCCATAAGAATTCTCCCTGATAAAGTAATTGATTGATTGTCTTTATATCCTACCGAAATACTGTCACTTTGTATGCAATTTCGCGCATCAACAACTTCCACCAAAAAATTCCCTGCACGGACATTGGTAAAGAGCCCTGTGGAATTCGTCACATTACCCAACTTAAATACCAAAGGAGGCGTGCCATTTGAGTTGAGCCGAACAGAAGTAAAGGTTTCCCTAGGGCACAGTTGCCTGATTTCATTGTCTATGCTAATGCTTTCGTCAGATACAATCAAAAGTGTAGAATCCTGAGAACGACAACCATTGCGCAAGTCTGTAATTTCTAAATAGTACCATCCAGCTCCATTTACTGCCGCCGTTAGCGCATCGTTTATCTGATCTATGAACCCGCCATTACTAATCCAGCGTCCCTGCAAATCAGCCAATGAAACATTGCTTATTGCGTTCAATTTGGTAGTCGTTTGGTTGCAAACCAATGTAATAGTATCAGGTAGCTCCAAATTAGGGGAAGTGTTATTGATCAAGACCTCTATTGTATCTTGTCCAACGCAGAAATTGATGGTATCGCGTATTCTGAAAATAAAAATTCCACCCTGATCGACCTTTAGCGTTCTAGTTCCCGTCTGTATCGAATTCCCATTGGCATCGAGCCATTCATAAACCAGATTGTCATTTTCTTCAGATTGATTTGCATCTAATGTGACCTCTGTATTCAAACAATTAATAACCTCAGGTATAGCGATTGCAACATGTGGATAATCAACGGCATCAATGATAAAAATGGAATCCTGATTGGTACAAAGGGATATAGTGTCCAACAAGTTTAAAAAATACCACCCAGGTATAGATGCATCTAGTATTCTGTCCCGACTTTGCTGCCCATCAGGCTTCGTCCACACAAATAAAACATTGTCCTGTTCTAATGCCTGAAGTTGAACAGCCACAACCTGACAATTAATAATTTCTCCAGGTTGACTCTTTATTCCAGCCTGCGGAGAAGGACTAATAGTCCATTGCAGGAAAGCCGTATCATTTGCGCATGGCGATAATCCCTCCACGATATAGGACAGGATGTACTCGCCCGCTGGCCAGTTCACTATTTCCAATGAGTCATTGACTGGCGCTACTGCAGAATGGGGTGTTTGCACCCACTGCCATTTACCTATTGGATCAGCACCCATAAGATAATCCAGTAAATAAATACGAGTATCTACGGGTTGGCACCATGACCATGGATCTTTAGATATACCTGCATTTGCCGATTCGATTACTTCCATAGGAATGGTATTGCTTATATTTTCACAATCATCCAGTCCAAAGGGATAATAAAGCCTTCTGAAAATATATTTGCCTGCCGGAAGACTTTCTATAAGATAATCCTGCTGATTATCCGGCGCCGGAAGAGCATTCCATGATAATCCATTATCTCCACTTATTTGCCAAAGAAATTCACCCCCGGCAGGTAGCGGGACCACTCCCTCTATTCTAATGAATTCATCTGTACTGCATATTTCCTGCAATGAGGCCGATATAAAGTTGTTGCGTATGGCACATGCACAATCATCTCCGACGGTAATCAATAGAGTATCAGCACACAACCCATTAGAAATCCAAAATAATCGATAATTACCTGCCAAACTGAAATCATACACTTTGCTGATTGGGCTTCCCGGAATATTAATGGTTAAATCACCCGGATTATTTGGATCGGCAGCCCAATAACCAATCCCAGAGGCCTGCAAATATGCGGTATCCACTTCAAAGCAAGTAATGGTAATATTGGGTCCCGCATCATTGACTTCCAACACTGTCACAAGCACTGAAGTGTCAGCGAAGCAACCTTTAATGTCCGTGAATTCGTACTTAATACTAAAATTGCCAGCTCCAGCAACTAAAGGATCAAAGCTATTATTGCCTATAATACCTGGACCAGCATAAATGCCTCCGGTTGGGATGACCAAATCCAAAGGTGTTAATGGTCCTTGATTGGTGCAAATAGGATCCGGCGATTTCATCTCCAATAAAGGAATGGGCCACACTTGGATTTCTAATTCACACTGAAAACGACAGTAAGCATCATCTATATATTCATATTGAATGCTGTGTTCTCCTACGCCTGCCGAAGAAGGAATAAATTCATCGCCAATAATACCTGGGCCTGAGATAAGACCTCCAGCTGGAGTGAATGTCGAAAGCGTTACCGGATTTTCATTCAAACAAATTCCAAAATTATCTGGGCACGCTGCAGCCTGAACACCCAAAACTTCAATGTTAAACAAACAATTTGCATTGCAATTCGGCTGCGGACTTATATATGCTATGGGATGAAACCCAACACCTGCAGCCTGGGGATCAAAACGATCATTATTCACACCCATGCCCACAAACACACCACCCAAAGGACTGTAATCTGAAAAAACAATTTCGGGGCTTTCAATGCAAATAGTGACTGATTCAGGACATCTGAGAGGAATTGTTTCCTGATTATCAATAGCAAATGTACAAGTGTCAAGACAATCATTTCCAGGAATGAAGTATTTGACATTATAAACTCCCGGTGGGAAAGCAGCTGGATTAAAAATGCTAACGACATTTCCTTCCAATTCGAATACACCACCTCCAGGGGTGGCTCCCATCAGCATAAAAGGATCCTCTCCGGTACAGGTGATTATATCAGGCGGACATATTGCTTGTCCTTCGTCCAAAACTAGCGCATTAGTAAAACACTCTAATATCCCACAAACGGGAACCTCTACTGAATATGTTAAAGTATAACTGCCTTCTCCAACTGATTTAGGATCAAAAAAAGAACCAATAACTCCCGGGCCGTCCCAACCGCCTTGCCCAAATATAGGTGCATACAGTCGGAGGTCTACGGGATCGATATTAGCACATAAAAAAAGCGTATCTGGACAGTTTAAAACTGGCGGTTCATCCACCTGTATTAAAAAAGTACAGTTATTTCTACAGCCATAAAAATCCTCAATCTCATAAAGGATTGGGAACGAACCAGGCCCAGTCAGCGCGCTTATAAAAAGATCTCCCTGCACACCCTCTCCAGTAATGGTTAAACCCGGCTGATTAGCTTCAGGTAGTAAGATGGTATCCTGAGTAATGCAAATTATGATATTTTCAGGACAAATCACTGAAATTAATTCCGGTACCTCTATAATAAAAGTACAAGCCGAGGTACATAAGCCATCAGACCATTCATATCTGATTTCGTGTAGCCCAACCCCCGCATTTGCTGCATCAAATGTATTTTGAAAAACACCGGGACCAGAGAAAATTCCATTTGCAGGCTCGGCGCCTGTCAAGTCGAATGGAGCCTCTTCAATACAAACAAGTGAATAGTTTGGACAAACTAAATTTGCAAATGTATCCAAGACAATTATGTCGAATTCACACGCGCCTGGGCAAAAACCAATAGCTTCAACCCTATATTCAACCGTAAAAATCCCAATATCAGTCGGCGTGAACGTATTGCCATTTACACCTTGCCCTGAAAAAACGCCACCACCAGGACTGCCTTCTTCCAGGATAATGTCACCTGCATTGATGCAGACCTCCATAAAATCAGGACAGCTTACCGGCACCTCATTTAAAACGCTTATTATAAAAGAACAACTCGAGGTACAGTTGTTAATCGATGTAACGATATAGCTGATAACATGAGCCCCCGGACCGCTTAGTAAAGGATAAAATACATTATCTTGAATTCCGGGTCCACTAAGTTCACCACCTTGCGGGGTTAAATCGGTTATAGTTAAAGGGGGATCTGTTAAACAAAGTTCCAATCCAGGGGGACAAATAGCTTGTGGGGCATCACTTGAAGTCAACAAAAACTCCATTGATTCTGCATAGCAATAGGTGCCATTAGAATACACTGCAGTGTATATGCCGGGTGGATAATTGTTGGCCGATACTAAAAGGGTTGAATCCGTTTCACCAGGTAATATATTTCCATCCAAATACCATTGCCAGCTTCCTCCTGTTATGTTGATGTTGGCATTAATTCCAAGATTATTAAGGCAAGGATCGCCAAAATCTTCCAACTCGACAAGAATGTTGTTTGATTCTCCAAAAAGTCTCAGGTCGTCTATCATAAAATAGGCGTTACAGGTAGTAAGGTTATAATCTGTGGCGATTACTCCACACTGCACACCTATCATCATAGCTTGAACATCAAATTGAGGTGTTATTTCAATTTCGAAATCCTCCCATGCAATCTGAGGGGTATACACTGCAGACCCAATTGCAACCCAATTCGGGTTGCCATTAGTAGGGCATATTACATTATTTACCGCAAGATTGACGCAATTTGGATTTGCGATACCATAAATGGTCATGGAAAGAGGACTGGGGTTGGCTCTGGCACATTGGGTGAAAAAGTTGGAAACAGGTGCATAGGCTATTTTGAAACGTACTGTGATGGTTTCGCCGCCCAGAAATGGTTCATCCAGGCAAACCCCTACGAATTCCCGATTGTTTTGAGAAATAAATAACCCTATGGCGCCATTTCCACTTGGAAAAGGCGTAAGTCCTTCGCTTATAATATTAGGTCCTATCCAACCACATGAATTATGATAGTCTGGTGTACTACCTGGACCACCACCACTCTGCCAAGGCACTGCTCGGATCAATTGAACAGCATCGGTAGGACATTGGCTATAATTTTCAAAATCAGGATTGGGAATTCGGTTGGGAATTTCTCCAAATATAGGCGGATTTACAATGCCATTACAAAGGCCAAACGGGTCGTTGTTCTGTGCAATTAACGAAATCTCTGAAGCAGTAAGAAAAAAAAGAAGGATGATACCCCGTATGAAAAAACTTGATTGAAACATACTAAAGGGTATTGTGAGCTTAAATAAATTATAAAAGGATTATTAACATGAATTTTATTTAATTGTTTAATTTTCATAGGCATTTGTATGGTAAAGCCAGTTGTGCAGCCTTTTTAAAAGACGATACTTCAAATACATAGTGGATAGACTAGATTCGTCGACAATTGATCTGGCCAGTACATCCTTATTTTTAGTTTGAGATCGATTGGGATGTTAATCATCCTCGGTTCGGACAATCTGCCTTAGTACAATTACCATACAAATTAAGAGAATGATGCGTAATCTTGAACCCCATAATTTCACCCATCATATCTTTAATCTGTTGTACCCTTGGATCACAAAACTCATTGACTTGGCCGCAATCAGTACAAATCAGGTGGTCGTGCTGCTTGAAACCATAGGACTTTTCATACAGGGCGAGATTTTTGCCAAATTGATGACGCTTGACTAAGTCACATGACATGAGCAAATCAAGGGTATTGTAGACGGTCGCTCGTGAAACCCTGTAATTTCGGGTTTTCATATGAATATATAATGCCTCAGCATCGAAATGATCATTGCGTTGATATATTTCCTCCAAAATGGCATACCGCTCAGGCGTTTTGCGCAAACTATGTTGCTCAAGATGCTGAGTGAAAATGTGCTTAACGTCGTCGATGATACTCATAATTAGCAGCTTTTATTCCACGCGGGAAACATTGGAAATACCTTCAAGTTGGCTAATAGTATTAATGGCATGGTACAGTTGATCCTTATTTTGTACTACAATGCGCACTCTACCTTCAAAATAGCCTTCCTTTCCTTCGATGGAAAATGAGCGAATATTAAGTCCCATTTTATTGGAAATCTTTTCAGTCAATCTTTGAATAACCCCAGGCCCGCTGTCAATACCCGTAATGATGATTTCACCCACAAACTCTGCTTGTCCACCAATATTCCATTCGGCTTTCATAATTCTATATCCATAATTGGCCATTAAATTGGTAGCATTGGGACAGGTAGTCCGATGTATTTTTACACCGGTACTTGTGGTTATAAAGGCAAAAATATCGTCTCCCTGTACAGGATTACAGCAAGTTGCCAGACTATAATTGTACATCTCACCGGGTTCACCATTGATGAGGATAGAGGCTTTACGGCCAGCAGCTGAAGGAGTAGGCCTGGGTTGTTGGCGAATCTCGGCATCCGGTTTGTAAAAGTTTTCGACAGAGGCTACTACTAGTTTGCCGTTTTCCACCGTAAACCGCTTCATATCATGGCCCAAATTGATCTCTTCGCTTGCAATGGCGAAATAAAGTTCAAATCTGGATTTATAGCCAAAATATCGAACGAGCAGATCAACATTTTCGTCAAATTCCAATTTCATGTTGGCCAACTTCCGCTGTAGAGCTTCTTTGCCGAAGTCTGCACGCTGCTTATTCTCTTCTTTGAGGGCAGATCTGATTTTAGATTTGGCTTTACTGGTTACTACCATCTTTAACCAGGATTCTGAAGGTTTTTGGCTTTTATTGGTTACAACGGATACCTGATCTCCATTTTCCAGTTTGTAACCCATGGGCACCAACTTGTTATTTACCTTTATAGCGGTTGCGTGGTAGCCTATATCTGTGTGAATTTCGAATGCAAAATCCAAAGCAGTAGCACCTTTGGGCAACACCTTCATTTCACCAACAGGTGTGTAAACGTAAACTTCTTCGTGAAAAAGATTGGTTTTAAAATCATTAATAAATTCGAGTGCATCCTTGTCAGGATCAGCCAATATATCCCGAATATTGTCTAACCAGTTGTTGTAGATATCTTGCCCTGTGTTTTTAATTCCTTTGTATTTCCAATGAGCAGCAAATCCACGTTCGCTGATTTCATCCATTCGCTCAGATCTAATCTGTACTTCAACATATCGGCCTTTGGGGCCAACTACCGTTGTATGCAAAGATTCGTAACCATTTGATTTTGGGGTCGTAATCCAATCCTTGAGGCGCTCGGGGATAGGGTGATACACGTCAGTCACCTCCGAATACACCTGCCAGCAAGCTGATTTCTCTTGCTTCATCGGAACATCAACAATTATTCGAACAGCGAACAAGTCATAAATTTCTTCAAAAGGCACCCTCTTGGATTTTATTTTATTCCAAATAGAATAAATGGATTTAGGTCTTCCAAAAATTCGGAAAGGGAATCCCAGTTCATATAGTTTTTCCTCAATGGGTTTGATGAACTCAGCAATGTAGGCATTTCTATCTCTTTTGGTAGCTTGTAGTTTGGCAGCGATTTCTTTATATGTGTCAGGTTCTGTAATTTTCATACAGAGGTCCTCAAATTCAGTTTTTATTTTGTATAACCCAAGCCGGTGGGCGAGCGGAGCATATATGTAACTTGTTTCAGCCGCAATTTTGAGTTGTTTATGCCTGGCCATGGACCCGAGCGTACGCATATTGTGCAAACGATCTGCCATTTTTATCAATATCACCCTGACATCTACTACTAATGTCTTTATGACCTTACGAAAATTTTCGGCTTGTGAACTCTCAACTTCGTAGCTATGGTCAAGTTTAGTCAATCCATCTACAATCAAAGCTATTTTTGTACCAAACTGCCTGCGTATATCATCAAGGGTAACATCCGTATCTTCTACCACATCATGTAGCAATGCACAAATAGCAGCAGTAGGCCCAAGTCCAATTTCTTCTATGCAGATACGGGCTACCTCAATGGGATGTAGAATATAAGGTTCGCCGGATTTTCTTCGCTGCTTACTATGCGCCTCAACGGCCATTTCATAGGCTTTCCTTATGTCTAATTTGTCTTCAGATGTCATTTTGGACTTCAGAGATCGCAAAAGATTTCGGTATGCCCTCTGAATGAGCATTTTATCTTCTTCTTGTATGACTATCTTAGAATTCATGGAAAAACCGAACCTGAACAAAAATCAAAGATAGCAAAAATACATGAATTTTTATATGGCAAGAGCCTTTGAATAGCGGTTTAAACTAGACTCAATAATCGCCAGCAGTAGTATTGAACAAACACCATAGCTCAGTCTTACCTATGGAAGGAAACTTTGTCTTTTAGAAGTGAAAAAGATTTTTTCATTCGTTAATCAAAAAAACAAAGTAATAATTATCTTTGCAGCGCTTTTTAGAAATACGCTTTAAGCGTGATATGCGGGCGTGGCGAAATTGGTAGACGCACTAGACTTAGGATCTAGCGCCGCGAGGCATGGGGGTTCGAGTCCCTCCGCCCGCACTCTAAGACTAAAAATAACAGAAAATACCTGTTGTTTTTAGTCTTTTTTTTAAAAGACAATTTAGCTTATTTATTCCTTGTTCATTAGAAAAAGGCCCATTTGGCGAACATACAGCAGCATGCCAAAAAGTATTAATATTTATCCTGATCTCTCAACTCAACTTTTTAGCAACACTCAGACACCTTTTTATCCATGCCAGCGTTTTAAATTTGCGGTGTTTTTATTAAAAGAAGTATAATTAAATTATAATAATCTATATTCATATGAAAAAGCTAATTCCCTTTCTCGTTTTATCCATGGTGTCGCTGGCTGCTTGCCAATCTTCCGGCAATAGTCAAGAAGAACAGGCAATGTCAGAAACTGATAAAGCCGCACAAATTAAAGAGGCAGTTAAAGCTAGTCTGGATTCCATGATGTTGATTAGAGACTCTATTTTTAACGTTAGAGTCGCTATACTCAAAACCACCATTGATGCAGACCCGCTTTTAGCTATGAAAGTCTCAGAATTTGATGCACACGATGAAGGTATGAGAGCCAATATGGATCAGTTTCAAATGGTAGTAAACAATTTTGAAAATGGCACTTTTGACCTACCTACTTTCGAATCTATGGCCAATGACCGCAAAGAATTGGCAAAAACCTATCTTGAAAAAATGAAAGTGATAGGCCATGTGTACTTCAATCCTGATATCCCTAATTAAATATCATATTTAAAGAATAAGAAAGATAAAAAGCTATGCAAATAACGCTTCAGAATAACGATGACAATAGCGGACAACTTACCTTAGTGCTGGAAAGCACGGATTATAAAGATTCCTTTCAGCGGGAATTGAAAAAAAAAGCCGGCAAAATGCAAATAAAGGGCTTCCGCAAGGGAAAAGCCCCAGTCGCCATGGTAAGCAAAATATACGGACAAAGCATTTTTTACGATCTGATCAATCAGATGATTTCTGAACAGCTGAACGAATACATCCAGGAAAACAATTTGGATCTTATAGGCAATCCTCTGCCAGTGGAAGATCAAGAAATGTACGACTTTAATCCCCAAACAAATCAGACAATGACCTTCAGATTTGAATTGGGCTGGTTCCCCGCTTTCGACTTACAAGGAATTTCAAATGAGGACGTATATACAATCTACGAACCCGAAGTTAGTGATGCTGATGTAGATGCAGAAATGTCTGAAATAAGAATGCGCGCTGCTCAACCCAGTGAGACTGATGGACCAGTAGCATTGGATGATATGATTGATGTGGAAGCGACAGAAATATCATCTGAAGATCCCTATTCCTGTACCTTTAAGGTGCGGATAGAAGATATTAAAGACGAAACTTTACGCCATTCACTGTTGGGGAAAAGTAAAGGTTATTCTTTTGAATTTGACATATATGAGCTCGAAAAGTTAGAAAAAACTCAGGTTCGTAAGTACATTCTTAAGTTAGAGGAAGATGACGACAGAGATCCTAGTCCAATGTTTAAAGGGATAGTGCTTGGGGTATTTAAGAAAAAACCAGCAGACATGGATGAAGAATTCCTAAGTCGCTTTTTTGGGGAGTCAACTAAAACAGAAGAGCAAGCGCGTGAAATGCTTCGGGAATACATAGCGGATTCACAAAACGCGAGCATTAACGGTCTTTTGTTTACCGAGATTCAAAAAGCTTTAATGGAAAAAAATCCGATGAAGCTGTCCAACTCCTTTTTGGAAAAAATGATAAAACACCTTAACAAAGAAGGCGAAAAAATAAGCTCAGATATAGAAGCATATAAAGAAGCCTTAATTTGGATGCGCATGCGCGATAAAATCGTTGAAGAAGAGAAAATAGAAATAAAAGAAGAGGAACTGGATCGCCACTTCCGATTACAGGTATATAATTATTTTGGTGGCGCAGAATATGCATTTTCCATTATGGATGATATGGTAAAAAGAATGCGCAGTAACCAAAAAATGGTTAATGAAGCCTACCATAAAATTTTGGATGAAAAAGTATTTTTTGCAATAAAGGAAAGAATAAGCCTTGAGAAAAAAAATATAGCACTTTCAGCATTTAAAACATTATTAGAAACACAAAAAGCCAATGCAGAATTGGCAGAAACGGCTGAAGCCTGATCGGGATTGATTTCAATCAGTGATTGATGAAATCTGATGGGTACAACTTTTAATAATTGTTGCCGTTTAACAAATAAAAGAAGGTAATTATGATTCCAAAAGACGAATTTAAAAAATATGCCAAAGGGCATTTGGGTATGAGTACCATGCATTTGGAAAGGTATATGGAGCAAATGGGTACAACTAGGATAGACGCTTTTACCCCAACAGTAATCGAGGAAAGACAGCTAAATATCGTGGGCATGGACGTTTTTTCCAGATTAATGATGGATCGCATTATTTTCATGGGTGTACCTGTTAATGATTATGTAGCCAACGTAATACAAGCTCAACTTTTATTTCTGGAATCAACAGACCCTAAACGGGATGTGCAAATGTTCATCAATAGCCCAGGAGGATCTGTAATTGCTGGTTTGGGCATCTATGATACTATGCAATATGTTGCCCCTGACGTTGCGACCATATGCACAGGCATGGCTGCATCTATGGGAGCTGTTTTGCTGGCTGCAGGTACAAAGGGCAAACGAACTTGTCTGCCTCATAGCCGAGTCATGATACACCAGCCATTGGGTGGTATGCAAGGACAAGTTTCTGATATGGAGATTTCTTACAAGTTGATCAAATCCATGCAAAAAGAACTTTACGATATTTTAGCTAATCATACAGGACAAGATTACGACACTATTGAAAAGGACTGTGATCGTGATAATTGGATGACCTCTCATGATGCCAAGCAATATGGTTTAGTTGACGAAGTGCTTGAACGCAATAGCCCAAGACGAGAGTCAATCTAAAACCGTTCAATATGAAAGGAAATAATTCAGAGGTAAAGTGCTCTTTTTGCAATAGAAAAAAAGGAGATACGCTGATGCTCATTGCCGGTATGGATGGACATATCTGTGAAATGTGTGTAGAACAGGCCCATCACATCGTTGAAGAAGAACTTAACCAAAAAAGCAGTAGCGATTCTCTTGGACTTCAGTTACCAACTGACTTTAGTCCCAGATCGCTCAAGGCCTATTTGGATGAATACATTATTGGACAAGAAGTTGCCAAAAAAGTCATTTCTGTTGCCGTGTATAATCATTACCGAAGACTACAGCAAAACAATAGTCCACAAGATGTAGAAATTGAAAAATCAAATGTTATACTTACCGGTCATACCGGTACTGGTAAAACATTGATTGCTAAGACAATAGCAAGGTTACTTAAAGTACCTTTTGCTATTGTTGACGCCACGGTGTTTACAGAAGCCGGCTATGTTGGAGAGGATGTAGAAAGCATACTTACCCGCTTGCTCCAGGTATGCGACTATGATGTAGATACAGCTGAAAAAGGCATTGTTTACATTGACGAAATAGACAAAATTGCGCGTAAATCTGACAATCCATCCATAACACGCGATGTGTCAGGCGAAGGAGTTCAGCAATCGCTATTGAAAATGTTGGAAGGAACGGATGTTTTAGTTCCACCTCAAGGGGGCAGGAAACACCCTGAACAAAAACTTATCAGGATCAACACCCAACATATATTATTTATTTGTGGCGGAGCATTTGATGGCTTAGAAAAAATAATCGCCAGAAGACTTAATACCCAAGTGATCGGATTCAAAAATCAGGGTGTATCGGTTCAAGAAGACAATATGCTTCCCTATGTAATTCACCAGGATTTAAGAACATTTGGTCTGATACCAGAACTTTTGGGAAGGCTTCCCGTTTTGACACATCTTGATCCTTTGGATACTGAAACTTTAGAACAGATTCTGGTTAAGCCAAAAAATGCGGTAATTCGGCAATATCAGGCATTGTTTAAAATGGAGGGAATAAAGTTGGAATTTACACCTGAATGCATCCATTATATCGCCCGAAAGGCCTTAGACTATAAATTGGGAGCACGTGGCTTACGCTCTATCTGTGAGGCCATCCTTACAGATGCCATGTTCGACTTGAGTGGCCAATCAAAAATCAAAAAGTTAGTGGTAGATGTCACATATGCCGAAGAAAAATTAGGGCGCTCCGGTCTTAGTTTCCTCAAAGTAGCCTAACATGCGATATTTTGTCCGGATATCTTATCGGGGGACCCGATATTATGGATGGCAAAGACAACCCGGACAAGAGAGTATTCAGGAAGTTTTAGAAGAAAAAATGTCCCTAATTCTGAGGGAAAACATTTCAATAACAGGGTGTGGTCGCACAGATACGGGTGTACACGCGAGGAATTATTATTTTCATTTTGATAGCGAAACCTCTCTCCCTTCATCTTTTCAATCACGCCTAGACCGCTTCTTGCCCGTTGACATTGCGATCCATGAAATCATACCCGTGCACCAAACTGCTCATGCGCGATTTGATGCCACTGCCCGCACCTACCAGTATTTTGTGGGCAGACATAAAGATCCTTTCCAAGATCAATTAAGGTGGTTTTTTCATCAATTGGATTCCTTAGACATAGAACGTATGCAGAAAGCTGCTGCATTATTGGGCCAATATCATGACTTCACCCCATTTTGTAAAACAAACAGTAGTGCCAAAACGATGGAATGCCGAATAGATCATGCCTATTGGTTTTCTGATGAACAAGGATTGGTATTTGAAATAAAAGCAGACAGGTTTCTAAGAGGTATGGTGCGTTTAATAGTAGGGATGTGCATAATGGTTGGTCTTGGTAAATTGACAATTGAAGAAGTGCAAAAAGCTTTAGAAACTAAAAAACAGCTTCCACAATCTTTTTCAGTGCCTCCTGATGGTTTATTTTTGTGTAAAATCGAATATCCTTATATTTGAAATTCTTAATTGCGCTTTTCAATATAGTAAAATTATAAAAAACTACTTTTATGCGTTTAAATATGACCTTGCATAGCTGCTTAATGATCATGGTATTTTCAATTCTACTTATGAAAACAACGACAGATGCTCAAGAAAATCCATTACTGAAACCTTTCAATACACCTTTTGGAGTCCCGCCATTTGACCTTATTAAAGAAGAGCATTTTGTGCCCGCTTATAAAGAAGCTATTGCACTTCAACAGAAACGCATAAATGAAATAGCATCAAACAAATCCAATGCTACCTTTGCCAATACCATTGAAGCCATGGAATATAGTGGTGAAGAACTAGATCGGGTAAGCTCAGTATTCAGTAATTTATCCTCAGCCAATACCAATCCTACCATTCAGGCCATCGCGAAAGAAACAGCACCCCTGCTGTCTGCGCATCGCGATAACATCTTGTTAAACAAAGACCTCTTTACACGGATAAGTCGTGTGTATGAAAGCCAAGACTCTAAAAAACTAAACCCCGAACAACGTAAACTTTTAGAAGAAACATACAAGCGTTTCGTGCGCAATGGGGCGGGCTTGAGCGATGATAAAAAGGCAGTTTTAAGGGACATTAATCAACAGCTTTCAACCTTGTCTCTTCAATTTGGTGACAATGTTCTCGCAGAAACGAATGCATATCAACTTTGGATAGAACAAGAAACTGATTTGGCAGGATTACCTGAAGATTTAAAACTAGCTGCTGCCAAAGCAGCCAAAGATGCCGGCCAAGAAGGTAAGTGGCTTTTCACGCTTCAAAACCCAAGCATTATGCCTTTTCTTAGCTATGCAGACAATCGAGAATTGCGCCGCCAAATCATGACTGCCTATCTACAAAGAGGGAACCAACAAAACGAGAGAAATAATGAGGCCATTATACAGTCACTAGTCAGTCTACGGGCGCAAAGGGCAAAACTTTTGGGTTATGATAATCACTCCGCCTATGTGCTGGAAGAAAGTATGGCGAAATCACCTGATAAAGTATACGATTTGCTGCAACAATTGTGGTCGGCTGCCCAACCCATGGTGCTAAACGAGGCCAATGATCTTCAAAATATTATTCAGTCAACAGGTAATGATCATATGCTTGAATCATGGGATTGGAGATATTATACCGAAAAGTTGCGCAAAGAGCGCTATGATTTTGACGATGCAGCATTACGGCCATATTTTGAGTTAAATGCGACTCGCGATGCCATGTTTGATGTTATAAATCGCTTATGGGGCTTACGATTTAAAAAACGCACCGATCTGCCCATT
>CAYUZA010000005.1:0-37815 GCA_964449535.1 uncultured Saprospiraceae bacterium | reverse complement strand
GCCTATATAGAATTTGCCAATGCTATAAAGTCAGGTGGGGTTTTGGTTATACATGAAAGTATAGCGGATTACATTACCCGAAGAGATATCAGGATTTTGTCTTATGGTCAAACAGAAAAGGCTGCATATCGATGGTCCAATTTAAATGCAGTCAATGGGGGTATGGCTTTTCGGATTTCCGATTTTGCAGCTAATTCATGGGATTGTTTTTTGCCCTATCCAGGACAGCACAATGTTGAAAATGCCGTAGCAGCTATAGTCGTAGCCGAAGTGTTAGGATGTGATAAAAAATGTATTATCTCAGCACTTCAAGGATTTAAAGGGATTAAGCGACGTTTTGAGTTGGTGGGTAGCCGCGATGGATTGATTGTGATCGATGACTATGCGCACCATCCTGCAGAAATAAATGCCGCCATTCAAGCTACCCGAATGATGTATCCTGGCAAGCGAATTACAGGAGTATTTCAACCGCATTTATATTCAAGAACCCAGGATTTTTGCCTTGAATTTGCTGAATCGCTTGACAATTTGGATGCTTGTTTGCTACTCGATTTGTATCCTGCCAGAGAAGAACCTCTGGAGGGCGTGAGTAGCCAAATAATTTTAGATGCCATGGAACTGGAGGACCGCGCACTTTGTCGAAAAGAAGAACTGATTTGGCGCTTAATGCAAATGCCTCTGGAAGTACTATTGATTATGGGAGCAGGGGATATTGATACCTTGATACCTGAAATTAAAGCACAAATATTGAATGAACTATAAAATGAATCGTTACCGTAAAATAGCCCGAAATCTGGGTTTTCTAGTCCTTGCTGCTGCTTCAATTTGGGGCTTTTTCGCAGCAATGGGAGAGGTAATGAGTCGTTTTTCAGAACAAATTGTATACGATATAGTGGGTTGTGAGGATGATAAATGTATGGTTGCAGAAGATGATATTCGGACAATTTTGGATAAGGACTTTAATGAATTGTTGATGGGAGCAAAGATTTCTGAAGTAGACCTAAAATCAATAGAGGTAAGACTGGAAGCAGAACCCCATATTGCAGATGCTGATGTCTATTTGGATTCAAGGACTCGGGTTAACGTGAAGGTAACACCCAGAGAAGCCGCTTTGAGGGTTCAGGATCAGTTGGGGCAATCCTATTACATTGATGTCAACGGCATAAAATTTCCTTTATCCAGGAGATTTACCCCGAGGGTGGTGGTTGCGAGTGGCCATATCAAATCATTTGACAAGCCCTTAGAAGAATTGGATAGCACGCATACGGTAAGGCAATTGTTTGATTTATGGAAAATTTTGGACACCGATCTTTTTTTACAAGCTATGGTTGAGCAAATAGTTGTTCGACCTGACGGAGACATGGTGTTGATTCCAAAAGTGGGTGATCATGAAGTGATATTTGGTAAAATGGATGACATGGCTGCTGAACGACTTGATAATTTGAAAATATTTTACAAGGAAGCCTATCCGCAAAAAGGATGGACAACATATAAACAATTAAATATTAAATATAAAGATCAGGTGATAGCAAGTAAGGAATAGACTTGAATGACGGGTAATAAGGTAAGTAAGGAAACTATTAAATAAGGATAATCAAAAGGTAATGGAAAGCTACAATAATCAATTTGGCAACGTTGTGGTGGCCGTGGACATAGGAACTACAAAAATATGTGCTATTGCAGGCCGTCTAAACGAATATAATAAACTGGAGGTGCTTGCCATGAGCAAGGTAGAATCTACAGGAGTAACTCGCGGGGTGGTTGCCAACATTGAAAAAACAGTGAATGCTATTCAAGAAGCGGTGGATTCCATTCAACGCAGATTGAAAGTGAAGGTTCATACCGTATACGTAGGTATAGCCGGTCAGCATATTCGCAGCTTGAAGCACCGTGGCCTACTCACTCGTGATGATGCACACTCTGAAATTGGCAAAGAGGACATTGAGCGTTTGATTCGTGATATGTATAGGTTGGTGTTGCCACCTGGTGATCGCATTCTCCACGTGATTCCGCAAGAATTTACTATAGACAATGAGCCCGGCATTACAGATCCAATAGGGTTTAGCGGGGTGCGGTTGGAAGCTAACTTTCATATCGTGACTGCACAGGATACTGCATTGGCCAATCTAAAAAGATGTTTTGAACGGGCTAATTTGGAAATAGCTGAAATCACCTTGGAACCTATAGCTTCATCCTATGCAGTCCTTACAGAGGAGGAACGTGAAGCTGGAGTAGCCTTGATTGATATCGGTGGAGGTACAACTGATCTAACTATATTCCACGAAGGTATTCTGCGGCACTCAGCGGTCATTCCTTTTGGTGGAAATGTAGTCACAAGAGATATAAAAGAGGGCTGTACTGTAATGGACAAGCAGGCTGAGAAATTAAAAATTAAATTTGGGAGCGCCTTGTCTGAAGAAGTATTTGATAATTTGATTATTACCATTCCAGGATTCAAAGGCAGGGATAATAAAGAGATTTCAGAGCGTAATCTGGCCTTGATCATTCAAGCGCGGATGGAGGAGATTATGGATTGTGTGTACAATGAAATCAGAAAGTCAGGTTTTGATAAAAAATTAATCGGGGGTATTGTACTAACAGGGGGTGGATCCATGCTTAAGCACATGGATCTGTTGACAGAATATGTCACTGGCATTCAAACGAGGGTGGGCCACCCTATTGAGCACCTTGCCCATGGTTATCCGGAGCAACTTTCCAGTCCAATATATGCTACTGCAATTGGGTTATTGATAAAAGGATTATCTGAAGCTGAAAAAAGCGGTATTGCATTTGAGCAGGAAGCAGAAAAGCCAGCTATTAGCCAGTCCGAAGCTTCTAATGTAACCAATTCAGATAAAGTTAGTGATTTGGGCTGGGATGATGATTTTGCGGATTCTCCCATTTTTAAGGGTTCCGGAGATTCTGAAAAAGTTAAACATAAAGGCACGAATCAAGATACCGAGGTCACTACAACGATTCCCAAGCGTAGCATTATAGAAAAACTTTTTCAACAAACGAAAGAATGGATGGAGGCTGCTCCTGATTCAGATTTTAAATAAAAAATACCTTTTTCCAAACACGATAAAATATTAAACCATGGAATTTGATATACCTGTAAAAGAACGATCCATTATAAAAGTTATAGGCGTAGGAGGTGGAGGTAGTAATGCCGTAAATCATATGTACCGGCAAGGTATTGTAGGAGTTGATTTTGCCATATGTAATACGGACAATCAGGCACTTGAAATGAGCCCCGTACCAGTTAAAATTCAATTAGGTCCCGGACTTACTGAGGGCCGCGGAGCTGGTTCGAAACCTGAAGTGGGTAAAAATGCTTGTTTAGAATCTATTGAGGATGTCAAAGCTTTTTTGTTAGATAATACCAAGATGGTTTTTATTACAGCAGGAATGGGTGGCGGTACAGGTACCGGTGCTGCACCGATTATTGCAAAAACAGCAAAAGATTTGGGCATCCTTACCGTTGGCATAGTTACTCTGCCATTTGGATTTGAAGGCAAAAGAAGAGAGGGATTTGCTTCTGAGGGTCTTGAAACCATGCGTAACAGTGTTGATGCACTTATCGTAATATCAAACGACAAGTTGAGAGATGTTTATGGTAATCTTAGTCTCACGGAGGCATTTAGCCATGCGGACAATGTTCTAACTACGGCAGCCAAGGGCATCGCAGAAATTATTACGGTTGCGGGTTTAATTAATGTTGATTTTGAAGATGTTAATACGGTTATGCGTGACAGCGGGGTGGCAATCATGGGGTCTGCATTAGCTTCGGGACCTGATCGTGCGCGCAAGGCGGTAGAGCAGGCACTAAGTTCGTCATTGCTTCGTGATAATGACATTCGGGGGGCTAAGCATGTGCTTTTGAATATTACTTCAGGAAGCGAAGAGGCCACTATGGATGAAATAGGAGAAATAACCAATTTTGTGCAGACTGAAGCTGGATTTGGTACTGATTTGATATGGGGCAATTGTTTTGATCCTTCATTAAATGATAAACTGAGTATTACCATCATTGCTACGGGTTTCGAAGTTGATGGTCATTCACAAAAGGAATTAGACAAGACTTCAGAACCACTAATTCATAAAAACCTGGATGAGGATGTTTTTCAGTCATCTATCAATAAGGCAGGTTTTGAAATAAGGGTAAATGGATTAATGGAAGAGTCAATGCCAGAGGGCGCAAGACCTAAGCAAATTGAGCTTTTCACCTCTCAGCAATACGCAGATGCGGAACCATTTGCTGGAACTCAAGGGAATAGGGAAGTGGATGAGTCGGCAAGGCAGCGAGAAGAAGAACGCAGAGAGCAGCTTAGACGCAATAGTATAAAATTGTACAATTCTCAGGCGATTCAGGATTTGGAAAATGTACCCGCATATAGAAGACGTAATGTGATGCTTGAAGATGTTTCTGGTTTAACAGAAAGACATAGCAGATATATGGTATCTGCCGATCCAGAACCGCAAATCCGACGCGAAAACGCATTTCTGCACGACAAGGCAGATTAAATTACACGATGGCTCAGCGAATGCGTTGATGCCAGTTTTGATAGGTTGATCAGAAAAAATATAAGCTCTAAAAAGCAAATTAAAATAAAAATTGGCTCCAGGTTTTTCCTGAAATGCCAAAATGAATATCGTCTTTTCTTGAGTTAGGTTTATTGTTCATGGGGATATCCGTTGAGCGCCGGTTCCGGATCCCCATTTTTTCTTTTCTGGTCAAAACTAGTATAACAATCGTTCCTCCTTTATGGGAAGCTATATAGAGATGAAAGATTAAGATTCTCGTCTTACTTGAGTTAGGTTTATCGTCTGAAGGGATCTGTTGAGCGCCGGCTCCAGGTCCCTTCCTTGTTTTAGTTTGATTACATGTTACTGTCTATTAACAAAACCTTATATACCATAGCCTTGTTTTAAGCAAATATTCGTTTAGATTTGCATACTTTTTCAAACTTATAAACCGGTAAAACATGCGGAATTTATTATCATTTATTGCATTTATGGTAACTATAACTTCAGTTTCCCAGGCGCAGACCTATACCTACGAATCTGTTCCTGGAGATCCTCTACAGGCGAGGATATATACCCTTTCCAATGGATTGAAAGTGTATATGACGGTATACAAGGATGAGCCTCGCATCCAGACCTACATTACCGTAAAAGTAGGCAGCAAAAATGATCCCGCAGAAACTACGGGGCTAGCACACTACTTCGAACACATGATGTTCAAAGGTACTCCTAAGTTTGGTACCGCTGATTGGGAAAAAGAGAAAGTACTCATCGAAGAGATTGAAATGCTTTTTGAAAAATATCGTACACTAAAAGACCCTGCAGAGCGCCTTGCTATGTATAAAATCATTGACTCTGTGTCATACGAGGCCTCTAAATATGCCATTCCAAATGAATATGATAAATTGATGAAAGCCATCGGTTCCCGTGGAACCAACGCTGCTACATCCAATGACTTTACCTATTACGTAGAGAATATACCCAATAACCAGCTCGAAAATTGGGCAGCTATTCAGGCAGAGCGTTTCAGTGCACCTGTTCTGCGACTTTTTCACACTGAATTGGAAACTGTTTATGAAGAAAAGAATATGTCTCTTACGAATGATGGCAGAAGGGTATTTGAAGTGTTAATGCGCTCTTTGTATCCCAATCACCCATATGGCACACAGACTACCCTTGGTGATCAGGAACACTTGAAGAACCCGAGCATGAAAAATATCCGGGAATTTTATGAGCAGTATTATGTTCCAAACAATATGGCCGTCATTATGTCTGGCGATTTCGATCCTGATCAAGCCATTCGAGTTATTGATAAATACCTGGGAAAGCTTAAGCCAGGAAAAGTACCTGAATTTGTGCAGCGTTCTGAAGCAGAAATCACTTCTCCTAAAGCCGTGGAAATAACAGGATTGGAAGCAGAAAATTTGCGCGTGGCGTTTCGTTTTCCAGGGGCTGGTACGCAGGAGGCATTGTTGGGCGATATGATGTCCTTAATGCTTTCCAATGGCGAAGCAGGTCTGATTGATTTGAATGTAAACCAAAAGCAGCGTACACTGTGGGCCAATTCATTTTTCAGTTCTATGAATGACCATTCGATGTTTGTGCTGGCTGGCGGTAATAAAAAAGGACAAACATTGGATGAGGTACGCGATATTTTATTGGAGCAGGTGGAATTGCTTAAAAAAGGTTCTTTTCCTGATTGGATGTTGGAGGCAGCTATAAATAATTTAAAATTGCGTGAGCTCAAGCGTTTTGAAAACAATAGTGGAAGGGCTATGGCCATGTCTCAAGCGTTCATGCGCAATATTGCATGGCAAGATGCGGTTACCTATTTGGACAGGTTAAAAGGTATCACTAAAAACGACGTGATTGCATTTGCCAATAATTACCTAAAAGACAATTATGTGGTTATTTACAAGCGTCAGGGAGCACCTGAAGATATTCTTAAAGTAGAAAAACCGCCTATTACCCCTATCCATATCAATCGAGATATTCAGTCTGATTTTTATCAAGGTGTTGCACAAAATAAAGTCACACCACTTAAGCCTGTGTTTCTGGACTACACCAAAGACATCACCAAACTGAAAACTAAAAAAGGTCAACAGGTACTTTATAAAAAGAATGAGGAGAATGCCACTTTTAATTTAGTCTATTATTTCCCATTTGGCAGCGATGCTGATAAGATGCTAAACCTAGCTGCAGACTATCTGGATTACTTGGGGACTGGTAAATTGACTCGCGAGCAAATAGGCCAGGAATTTTACAAGCTTGCTTGCTCTTTTTCGGTTTCAGCAGCCAGAGATCAGGCGCTTATTTCTTTGAGCGGACTTAGCGAAAACCAGGAGAAAGCCATGAAATTATTGGAAGATTTGTTAAAAGACGCGAAGCCCAATGAAGCTGCATGGAATAACATGGTGAGTGATATTTTAAAATCACGGGAGGATGCCAAGGCTAATCAGCAAGCTAATTTTAGAGCATTGGTAGATTATGCAACATATGGCGATATATCCCCAGACAAAAACTTCTTGTCTGAGGCCGAATTGAAATCATTGAATCCTCAAGCCCTTGTTGATAAGATTAAGTCTATGAATTCGTATCAGCATGAGGTAATTTACTATGGCCCCACAGAACCTGATGCTTTGTTAAAATTAATTGAGAAGGTTCATAAAACGCCTAAAGTGTGGACGCCGAATCCCAAACCGACGGTTTTCAAAATTCAGGATACTAAAGAGGATAAGGTATATTTTGCACATTATGAGGCTAATCAGTCTTATTTGCAAACAGTGAGTAAGAGCGGACGTTATTCTGAGGCACTGTTGCCTAAAGTAAACCTTTACAATGCTTATTTTGGTGGAGGTATGAATACCATTGTATTCCAGGAAATGCGTGAAAAAAGAGGATTAGCGTATACAGCTCGCTCTCGTTATAATACCCCGGATGATCCGAAAGAATATTTTACCAATACAAGTTTCATCGCTACTCAGAATGATAAGGTTATGGATGCTTTCGATGCGTTCAATGAGCTATTTGATGAGATTCCAATGTCTGAAAAAGCATTTAATTTGGCCAAAGAATCTATGATCACAGATATCGAAACCAATAGAATTACCAAGATGAATGTGATTTGGAATTACATAGGAGCCAGAAAAATGAACAGAACATTAGATATTCGCAAGACTATGTATAGAGAAATACCAAAAATGACAATGCAGGATGTGAAGAGTTTTAATGCTGATTACATTGCCAAGAAGCCAAAAACTTATGTTATTCTTGGCAATGAGAAAGATATGGACTTTGGAAAATTGCAGGAAAAGTATGGTCAAGTGGTTAAACTGGAGAAGTCTAAATATTTTGGCTATTGATTAGGCTGTTTAAGCATCAAAGAATTAGCAGGGCTCCAAAGAAATTGGGGCCCTGTTTTTTTAGCAGGGGATAAGCTTTCCAGCATCTGAATATTCCCTGTTATTGAATTACTTTACTGGCTATTGAAGAAAAGCGATTTATATTGAGTTAAAGTTCTTTTACATGAAGACTATTTTCCTTTACCCTGAATTAGGACCAGAAGGGTATAGAACATTATTTTAAAATCTAGAGCCAGTGACATGTTTTCAATGTATAAAATGTCGAACTTCAATCGCTGAATCATCTCATCAACATTTGAAGCATAACCATATTTAACTTGTCCCCAAGAGGTTATTCCTGGACGAACCAATAACAGCTGGTTAAAGTGTGGTGCTATGAGCATGATCTGGTCTATAAAAAACTGTCTTTCTGGCCTTGGGCCTACCAGTGACATGTCGCCAATCAGCACATTCCAAAATTGGGGTAACTCGTCGAGACGCCATTTTCTCATGACTGCACCCCAGGGTGTACAACGATCATCTTCTTTGGTAGAGAGCATGGGTCCACTTTTTTCTGCATCTGTGTACATTGATCTGAATTTAAAGATCTGGAAGGGTTTTCCGTTTAGACCTATGCGTTCTTGTTGATAAAATATAGGCCCTTTGCTGGACATTCTCACTCTAATGGCTATAAAAGTATACAATGGCGATAGCAAAATAAGCATGGTCATACTGGCTAAAATATCCAAACTTCTTTTAATGACTTGTTGCCAGCGTGGCATGAGTGATTGCTCAATCTGTATCAAAACCGCTCCATAAACGGTACTCATTTTTACAGATCCGAGCATGATATCATACATGTCAGGAATGATTTTAATGGATACTTTGTGGCTATAGTCAAAAAGCCTATTCAAAATGTCTTTTACCTTGTCGTGTTCGCTCGTCTCAACCGCGATGATGACTTCCTCTACGTATTGACGATCAATAATGTCTTTGATATCTTCAATTCCCCCAAGTCTGGGCAGGTGATTTTCTAATATATGGGTGCCCTGACTATTGGCATCAACAAACCCGATAAAATGATAACCCAATCCTTTTTCCCGACTGTTAATCTCTTGGAAAAGTTCTAGCGCATTGGCATTACTTCCAATCATGAGGGTATTAAATGTAACTTTTCCTGACTTAAGCAGTCTGTTGCATCTGGTAAGCCAAAACAAACGCACAAAAGCTGTTATTAGAAAATGAATGGTTAGTAAT
The DNA here is from genome assembly GCA_964449535.1 of uncultured Saprospiraceae bacterium. GTDB lineage: Bacteria > Bacteroidota > Bacteroidia > Chitinophagales > Saprospiraceae > SLDF01. The sequence continues at coordinate 28,693 of CAYUZA010000005.1, read as the reverse complement.
CTTGCAAATAAGACATAGTATAGGCTGCCTTTTTCAAAAAAATCATCGATGAACAAGGTGACAAAAAGCATAGTCACTCCGGTCAGTGATAAAAACAAAGTTCTTTTAAATGTCAACAGTCGTGACATACGATAAACATCCCGATAATCATCGAATACGGCATAGAACAACACCCACCCCAAAGTAACCAGTATGGTGCTGTGGGTATACGCATCATCCATTTGCAAGCGAGCGGTGAGTTGGCTAAGGTCAAGACCCGAATGGCGGAGATATCGATAGAAAAGCGTCCATGCTACAAATGCAGCGAGGGCATCTAGTAGGACATAAATTAAAGTGTCAATTTTTCTCCTCCGAAGCATGCTACAAGTGTACGAGTTTTACATTGTCAATATAAACTTGTTGCACAGTGTCTCTGTTTTGAGCATCGTAGTCGGCACGAAATAGGATTTGGTAGCCATTCTTTTTAAGCAAAAACACCTCTTCGTTAAGTCTTATGTATACTTTTCTCCACTTTGAACTTGGACTGAGAATAATCTTGTAATAAGCCTCAGGATTGGGGCTTTGCGTGGTAAATCCATTTAAACCAACGGAGAGATAGGCATCAGTTTTGTAATTGAGTTCCAAAAATATGGCTGCACCTGTTTTTGGTAAAGAAAAATATGTATCGTTGGTACCTATGGTAATTGATGGTTGCGTATTACTTACAGTCATCCTTCCCGAACCACTCCCTTCGAATACCGTCTCACGGTCTATTTCCAGTTTGGTGTCCTCCGGACCTTGCACTATATCTGTGAAAATATGGGAACTCTCAAAATCTTCGGCAAAAACAAATTTGGTAGAAGGTAAGTATTTGAATTCAGGTGTCAGGTTGAGCGTCTGGCCCGGCGTCAGCTCCACTTCTGTCTCATATCGCTGGTATAGTGGGTAAAGACCAAGAAAATCTTGTATGGCATTTTCACGGATACCTGGAAAAAAGGTGATTCTGTTTCGACCACTTGCTATTACTGGAAATGGCTTTCCGGGTGCATACGTTCCCAAGTATTCATCATTGATATAAAAATATAATTCTTTGATATCATGCGCGGCACTGCCTTGGCCAGGAGTCACTGTTTTTATGATGGTGTCAATTTGAATATATGCCGGTATGCCTTCAGGATTTGTAAAATCTCCACATGAAGTAAATAGTAAACTAAATAAGCTTACTGCGATAGGTACTATGTATGTTGTCCTTATGTTAAAAACCCGCATGGGCCTGTATTTTTTGAGTGCGCTGTTCAATTTGTGCAACTATCTTTTCTGCCAATTCCAAAGCCTTCACTCCATCTGCGAGTGGGACAGCTATGGGGGTTCCCGACGCTATCGAATGAGCAAAACTGCGCAATTCTTCTTGTATGGCATTAACTACCGGAACTTCTGGCATATCTATATGGATGCATCGTTTGCCTTCTTTGGTTTGGATTTCCATGCCCACACAGTCCATATTTTCTGAAGGTGTTTCTAATCGAATAATTTGCGCTTGCTTCTGCAAAAAATCCATTGACACGTAAGCGTCTTTTTGGAAGAGCCGCATTTTACGCATTTTTTGGAGTGCCATTCTGGAAGCTGTTATGTTCGCTACAGCTCCGTTGGCAAATTCCAGGCGAACATTGGCAATATCAGGTGTATCGCTCACCACGCAAACGCCGCTAGCACTTATGTGCGTAATCTCAGAAGGGACAAGTTGAAGTACCAGGTCAAGATCGTGAATCATGAGATCTAATACCACGGGCACGTCGGTTCCCCTTGGGTTAAACTCTGAAAGTCGATGTGCTTCAATAAAAAGTGGATTGAGCGATACATTTTTTAAAGCCAGGTAAGCTGGATTGAATCGCTCAACATGCCCTACTTGCACCAATTTGCCAGTATTTTGTTGTTCAATGGTTAACTGTTCGGCTTCAAACAGTGTGCTTACAATGGGTTTTTCTACAAATATATGTTTGCCGGCACGGAGTGCTTTGACTGCGATTTCAAAATGAGTGGTAGTTGGAGAGACTATGTCTACCGCGTCCACTTGGGCAAGCAAATCCTCCAAGGATTCGAATGCTTTGCAGTTGTATTTTTCTGCAAGCGTATGGGCCAAAGTGATATCGGTATCAAAAATTCCGATCAACTGCACATTATCAATTGAAGAAAGGCATTGTAGATGTATTTTACCCAGATGGCCAAGACCAACTAGTCCAATAGTTACGCTCATTTGCTGCTTTAGGTTTCGTGCAGAAATTAAAACAGCGCAAATATAGTGATTTCTATTGTAAACTGGCTTGACTAGTGAGCTCCAGCCAGGTCTCCATTAAGCAATGTAAATTCAGAATCTAAGGATATAATAAGCGTAGCTTAGATTTTTCTAAGGTAAGTGAGGTAAAAAGCTAAAATGCCATTTTATGAAATTGGAGCAAATCGATACGGTATGCCAAGCACAAGGCACTTTTGCAAGTGAGTGAGTATCGCTGCCCGACGACTATGTTGTAATTTTTAATCCTATCAAGAGGTTAGTAAGGGGCGGCTAATGATTATAAGTCGCCCCTTACTTTTATAGCTATTAGCTGGAATACATCATTTCTCCTCGTACAATTTTATTGCATACAATTTTAATCTGTCGACGACATATAGGCAGTTACGGGCGCTATCGATCGCAATATCTCCCCTAAAGGTTGGCGTGCCCCATTTAGGCCCATTTTCAAATTCGCGGTACAAAATTACCCCGTCCGAAGATCGTATAGCCATCAAGCGATTATGTGATATAAATAATACCATTATGTACGGTAGGTGAGCCGGAAGAGCCATCGCCATCTATAAAAATAGCCCAATTCAAAGATCCGGTTTGAGGAATAATTGAATATAAATATCCTCCGCCTCTAACTATAAGGGCGTTGGTTTTATAACAGAAAGATGGATTGTGTATCATAAAGCTTGTCTTCCCTCTTGGTTCAGCAAAAGACCATATTATCTTTCCAGTAAATAAGTCGAAAGCAAAGAAAATGGTTGAGCCTCCAAAAAAAGCTTTGTTATCTACAATAAAGATCTGCTGATGGTTGGAGTTGCCATTGGGTGTGATATTTTCATGCTTCCACATTATCTCCCGGTTATTCATATTGTAGGCTACTACATCTACCCGCTCCGGGAAGGCCATTCGGTGCTGAAATATGAGAATGCTGTCTCCTGTATGCGGATGTATCCACAAGTTGTAGGATTGTATATTGGGACGTGAATCTCCCGTAGCTGGACCTTTTACAAGGGTGTAGACGGTGTCCCATTGGGCGAGGTCCGTTGGTTTTGACCTAATCAAATAACAAGTATCATGTAGTCCACTTCTTCTCGAGTTATAGTAATAATTTCCTAATATACTTCCATAAGTATTAGCAGACCAACCCTCAATAAATTGATGAGTTTGTGATCGAGTTCCAGTCGGTATCTCGCATCGAGTACTCCATCCTGATTTTTGTAAAATAATAGAGGCGGCTTCTGGTATCGGGTGCATAGATCCTATAAATTCAACTTCAGTTGTAGTAAAATTAGAGCTAATCTGCCCAGATTCAGGCGAAAAAATGGAAAGTCCGGAAGTTAATTCGTAGGAATAACCTAGAACAATGTGATCATTTATTAGATAAATTCCATGCATACTAACCGATTTATTGTCGGGGTCGATGGTTGCTGTCCATAAGGTGTCCAAGCTTCCTAGCAATTTGCTGGTATCGCATGGAATATCTACACATGGTTCGACTGGTGGCTTGGTACAAGCCAGGGCTGATAGAACGCTTAAAAGCAATAACAATGATTTCATATCATAAAGTTTGGCCCCGACAGTGAATTCACTGCCAGGGCAGTGATATTTTATTTTGTTTCAGTCTCAAAAAACTCGCCTACATCTCCCTTGAAAATATTCATAAGGATCTCTCTAGTATTCTTGTCATTCCTTATTGACATATGTGTAGAATCATTTTTTTTCAGTATCAACTCTTCAGAAAACGTACCCTGCGGGATAAGCTTTGCACTTTCAGCTAATACTACGCCATCTGAGTCCTTGTGGCGCCATTGATAGGCGGCAAGAGGGTAGCGATGAGTGGTACATGACAACACGAATGGTCCATCTACGGGAAACTGCTCAGCGTAGAAGGAGGTGCAATCATCCTCTTCAGTGGTATAGCGAGTCCCCAGATCTATGGTTTCACCAGTCAAATCATTGGAGGATGTGCAGTGGCATGTTACAATGTCTTTGGCTGTTTTATCAGCGTATAGTGCGCCAATGATCACCCGGTAGGTGCGGTCAAAATTATCTAAAAAATCTACCCCTCGCTGCCATTCTGTTTTGCGTTTTTCTGCTCGCTTGCGCGCTTGTTCATAATGCATGAAACAGCCAAACCCTACGGGATTTAATCCTGCTAAAAAACATCGATTACGATTTACCCTCTGTTTGTTTTCTATAACGCGATTGTATTCTACCCAACTTGTATATTGGGTTCTGGTGCTATGGTATTTTGCGGCTAAGCCCCATTCGTGCTCTAAACTTGAGGCAAAGGGTAGTTCATTGACATCTTCTACAATGTAGTTTAAAGTAGCCATTGATATAGGTAATGGTAAGTTGTCAAAGGTGCGCTCCTCATATACGGCCTTTTCCTTTTTATCTTTTTTGTCCTCTTCAATTTTGACCGCTACTTCAAATTTTACCGGATTGGGATGAAAAGTTAGTGTATCACGAACCGCATAAAAAGGTACAATATTGGTGTGGCTAACTTGACCATTACGACGGACCTTAGGTACATAGTTATTCAGTGTGTCAACGATCATCGAGGCACCTACCATATAATCATTCGTTATAGGAGGTAGATTCTCATTGACCAAAACAGAGCCTATAGTTTCAGACCCAAAATTTAAAAGTCCTGCTGCCAATTTTTCGACATTTAGGGTCTTTGATATCAAGCGGATGAGAAATTTGTCAGATGCGGAAAAATTGGATACGGGGCCAGCTGCCATTTCATGACTTAATAAATTCATTAATCGGCTCATCATATTATGCTCTCTCTCTGCATTTATAATCCATGCGCCTTGGTTAGGAGTTGCTACAGTAACTAATCCGGCATACATTCTTTCGTGGTAATTGGTTGATTTGCTGTAATAATGATCGATATATCGGGCTACAATTCCTCCTTGACTATGTCCAATCATAATTCCTTGTGTGGTGTGATAATTGGCGGGGAGTTTGTCATGAAGGGTTAGTTGTGTTTTTACGTAAGTTGAAGCTACATCCAAGCCAACCTGTACTTCTGGATATTCAGGAAAGAGTGGATAAATTTTGCGAGGAGCAAAGCCCGGAGCGCCTTCTACTGCAGCAGTTGCTGCTTTACCCCAAGCACTGTGTTTGCCATTTAGACCGTGTAAAAAATAAAGCATTCGATAACCTTCTGGTTTGTCTTCGTCTACAAATCCCTGGTATATAGGCTCACCCGGTGGTGGTGTGGTGTAATCAGGCCCCTGCTCTCCGGGAAAGAAAGGTGTTAAATGAGTGTAATCGCATTCTGTTTGTGCGTTGATATGCATCTTTAAAACGAATATCAAAGTAAATATAGTGAAAGTTGTCCATGTTTTCATGATTGTGTATTATTTAATTAGGTTATGGAATGATTATTTTGTCAACAAAGATTTCCTTGCCGGACTGTATACGAATAAGATAAAGACCGGAAGAGAGGGATGTAAGGTCTATTGCAGAAGTGTTACCCATTTTATGTCTCGCATTATATATGGTTTGGCCTGTCATGTTCATGATCTCGACATTTGCTTCTGCAAAATTTGGTCTGTACGGCAGGCTTATAGTTAGGATGTTGTGAACTGGATTGGGCCACAATTGAACTCCTTCCAAACTGATTGTCGCGGGTGAATCTGATGCAGAGCGAAGACCTGCTCCGGGGTTAGGCTCTTTTGCCGCGCGATAGTATTCACTATAGCGCTCATTTTCGACTCTAAATACACACTTGCCCGAACTTAAAGCGGTATTTTGCACCACAATCCTGAATATGGGAATGCTGCGCTCTGGATCAGATACCTCATTTATTTCCATACTTCTATAAGCCCACAAACCATCTGGATTTCTATATTCTGTAGTAATGAGTCCGCTGCCCGGATGCACAAAAAGATCCATGTCTCGAGAGGAATAAAAATAGCCTTCACCTCTGCGTTCCCAGCCGGGTGGCATTAACATTTCTCCAGAAGAAGGTTCGTCAGTGGGTGAATGGTTGTTTATGTCTTCCTGGAGAGATTCAAGCCAGTCATCAGGAGATGCTTCTGTAGCTAAGAGTTTTCCTTTTTCGTCATAGAAATAAGTGAATTCAGGGCCTATAATCATCATGTCATGTGGGATGACCTGAGGCACAAAATAAGACGATGGATTCAAAACCTTCTCAATGAACAGGGCGGCACCTTCGCTGTTGGTCGTTTCATAATAACGCAAATCGGCTTCTTGGGCTTTCATGGTTACCTTGTCCATGTCATCATAATTTTCAGCACCTGCACCTTCTGGCGTCACATAATAGGTGCTTTTTTGCAATCGGTAAGTCTCTTTGATTTCCAGCCCTCCAGGTAGTGCAGGATGGGATGGAAGGGAGGGTTTTCCGGTGTCAGATTGACCATAAAGGGCCATCATACATGTGAGGCTGATTATTAATAATAGCCAATAGGTTCTGGCTGGGTTTGACATATACCGACCAGATGGAAAATTTTCAGCATTTGAATCAAGGTTTTGATTGTTTTTCATAATAATTGATTTGAAATAGGTTAATAAAAAAAGGTTGTGTTCAGCTGACAAAAAATATAATTTCAAAACCTATGCCAAATGCATTTTATTTGAGCCGGAAAAATGGCAGTATGCAGTATAAAAATTACTAAAGTGTGCCAAATTGTAGAATAATAGTACAAATTGTCTAAAATTAGACGATTTGGCACACTACTTTTATGGCTAAAATGTTAAAGGATACGTGATTTTTTGAAAAAAAAGTAGCGGGTATACACTATTGATCTACCCAAAAAAGCATTGAGCTGATACCATCAGCGAATAGTCTGGCATCTGAAGCGAGAATAAAGTGACCATCAAAATGGTGTATTTGATTATTGGCTAAAAAGGGCCTGATCGCCATCTTAAAGTGGTTTTGTAAACCTACTGACCAACGTTGTAGATCTGCTTCTTTTAGTCCTTTGAGGGTTCGGAGCCCAGTCATGACCCACTCGTTAAAGCAATCGGCCTCACTCAATGTTTCAGTTTCCAACGGTAGCTGTTGCTGGTTCAAAGAGTCAATATAGCGTGCATTGTGTGCCACATTCCATGAGCGAGAATGCCCATTGTAAGAATGTGCAGAAGGACCTATGCCTAAATAGTGTTTTCCCTCCCAATAGGCAGTATTGTGCTTGCTGTAATTGCCTTTGAGAGCAAGGTTGGAAATTTCGTAGGCTTCATAACCGTGTTGAGATGCAAAATTCAGCAAGGTTTGGTACTCGCGAGCGGCTTGTTCTTCCTGAAGTGGGGGTATTTTACCTCGATTGATTTGATGTTGTAGAATAGTTCGAGGCTCCACCGTAAGCGCGTAGCATGACAGATGAGGTATGGCCATACCAGCTACAACTTCAAGATTTTGCTCCCAGATGTCATTATGCTGCGAGGGTACGCCATATATAAGATCTATGGAAATATTGGTAAATCCACATTGGATGGCATATTCAATGCTTTCCTTTGATTGTTGTGCATTATGGGCCCGCCGCATAAAGCGTAGGGATTCTTCATCAAAAGATTGTATGCCAATACTTAAGCGGTTTATAGGCGTATCAAGCAATTCACGTAGTTTTTCCTTGCTTAGGTCATCCGGGTTGCCCTCCAGGGTTATTTCTACCGTATGGCTAAGATTAAATTGTTGATCTAATGCTTTAAATATTAAAAGTAGCTCATGGGTAGGTAAAAGAGATGGAGTTCCTCCACCCAGGTAGATGGTTTCAATAGGTTGCCCTGCCAAGTAATTGGCACGAAGTTTTATTTCTTGGCAGATGGCTTGTATCATGTCTTTCCTGAGCGCAAGCGAGGTTGAGAAGTGAAAGTTGCAATATGAGCAAGCTTGTTTGCAAAAAGGAATGTGCAGATATACGCCAGCCAAGGGTAGAATGTTTTCTCAAAAATACGGGTTTTGGCTGATAGTAGGGCAATACAACACGGCGGAGTAAGTGGCGTTTCTTAGCCTAGGCTCGTGTCGAGTATCATCATAATGGTAAATCCTGCTATAAACCCAAGCACTGCAACATCAGTAAATTTGTCCCGCTGGGTTTCCGGAATCACCTCCTCAACTACCACATAAATCATAGCGCCTGCAGCAAATGCCAGTGCATACGGTAGTGCAGGTTCGGCATAGATCACGGCTACAGCTCCTAAAACTCCAGCTACTGGTTCTACTATTGCAGAAAGTTGACCGTACCAGAATGATTTAAAGCGACTCACCCCGTGTCTGCGGAGCGGCATGGATACCGCGATTCCTTCCGGGAAATTCTGTATACCAATACCAATAGCCAACGTAATAGCAGATACCATCATGATATCACCTCCGCCTTGTGCAGCAGCCCCAAAAAGTATACCTACAGCAAGGCCTTCTGGAATGTTGTGAAGGGTAATGGCTAAAATAAGAAGCGTGCTTCTATGCCATGCAGTTTTCACTCCCTCCGTTTCCTCCTCACCAAAATTGATGTGCAGGTGGGGGGTCAGTTTATCTAAAATAAAAATGAATAATGCTCCTGAAGTAAACCCTATAGCAGCTGGGAACCAAGGCATAGATGGCATGCTGGATTTAGCATAATCAATGCTAGGCGCCAACAAGGACCAAAAGCTGGCAGCCAACATTACGCCCCCTGTGAATCCAAGCATAATATCAAGAAATCTGCGATGAACGGTGCGCACCAAAAATACAGTAGCTGCGCCTGCCGCTGTCATCCCCCAGGTAAATATCGTAGCCAACAACGCTGAATATACGGGACCAATTCCCTCCAGATATTGTATGAGTGCATCCATTGTGACCAATTAATCTTGTAAATCCGTCATGTACTCAAAGATACATGCAGATCGTAAGTTGAAGTTCAGACTTGATCGAAATTTTATCATGATTCACCAAATATCACTTCAAGATTATAAGCTTTGGGGGGAATTTTTTAAAAATGCCGTTATACATAATATGACAAATAAAACCGGTAATTATGGTAGCAATGATGTCGAAAAAGTCAATAGGCTTGCCAAGTAATGGGTGCATGATTTCAAAAACAAGAACAGCTAAGGTTCCCACTTTCAACAGATAGTTTCCCTTTTCTGTTTCATTAGATAATACCCCAATCAAGAAAAAAATAGTAGTAATAGTACCCAAAGTATTACCCATAGTATCAGCGACATGAAAGTCATTTATTTGATTGTTGTAGATGTAAGGTCTGTAAATGGGTCGACCTATGAGTTCATAAATAAGTAATGCGGATAAACCAATGGCGAAGTTGATGGCCTTATACTTTGAGAATCTCCAGCGTCTTATTTCGATAAGAAAATGTTGAATATTCATCAAGTATAGTAATGCAGTTGAGCGGTTATCCGCATTAAAGATAATCAATGTTTTTACAAAGCTGCCTGCTCAATGTAATCTAATCATAACTAGCACTGCTTTCAAGTTTTGAAATTTGAGCTTTTTGAACTGTTGCAAGTCTTACAGGTTATTGTCGTTTCAAATTTCTTTCTTGTCTTATTGCCTTAATTATCTTTCCTAACACGCACGTACGAAATTCATATAAGTAGTAATGGTCCTTCCCGCTTGCTAAGATGATAAGCAAGTATAACGGCACAGTTGGAATACATTTCTTTATTTCTTGAGTTGCCGTATGATTACTTTTTTTGTTTGCTATTATAACATTTGTCTCTCAGTATTCCTGCTTGGTCCATTTCGTTTTCTGGCACTTTATCAACTATTTTAATAAAACTGAGGGTAAATGATTAGTCATTTTTAAGCAATTGTAAACGACTATAAACGAGAATTAAACATTTAATTACCGAAAAAAAAGGTTTTGGGCAAGCAATTTTGCGGTGTCAAGAGCGAGGTCAAAAAGGCTTGACGGAATTAATTTATTTTTTAATCTTTTAATGCATAATCATTTATGAAAGCTTCAAACAATTTTGTGAGATTGTCGGGTCACGTCGGTAAAGATCCGAGAATTCTTCAATTTGAAAGTGGTAAAACAAAAGCAATGCTTGCTCTGGCTACCCAAGAGAGCTACAAAAACAACAAAGGGGAGTGGGTTGATCTGACCCATTGGCACAATCTTGTGGCATGGGGAGAGGAGGCTTTGCGAATTGCTGATCAAGTGCGCAAAGGAAGTGAGATTACGGTTGAAGGCAAACTTACTACCCGAAGATACGAGGACAAGGATGGTTCTACGCGTTACATAACTGAAGTGGTCCTTCAAGATGTGCACATGGGCCAGGTTGCGGAGAGACAGTGATTTTCTGCTCGATAGTTTGGATGATGATCATACTTATTTTGGAAATTACTTTAGGTATGTAATTATCTGGTTGTACAAAAAGAGAGAAAACTGGTGTTTGCTGGTTTTCTTTCTTTCATTCTGACTGGTTGTCTGCCTTTTATTTCTTGTCTAAAAGACTGGACTACCCGTGCCATTGCGGTAAGTAAGCCTTAGTTATTGGTATTTTACTTATTGCCTTTTGTAAATTAACTGCTTATTGTCTATTAGCTGTCTTTTATAAATTAGCTGCTTATTGTCTATTAGCTGCCTTTTGTCTTTTAGCTGCTTATTGTCAATTAGCTGCCTATTGTCAATTAGCTGCCTTTTTTCAATAGCCATTATTAATAATGAGGGATGAAATCGGTAACCTTAATGCTCTCGAGCAATGTATTTATGATCAGGAATAATTCTTTCGAAAATTAACATATTGCAAAAGCGAAAACGGATCCTTTTAATAAATTCATGGCATGGTATTTTATCAATTTGTTTTTTAATGCTATTCCCTCTACAAGTGTCTAGTTTTGTATTTTTACCATGAATTAGGATTATTATGTTACAATTTTTTCTCCAGCGCAATGCTTTGTGGGTGGGTTTATTGGCGGGATTTCTTATTCCATTCGTTGCTTACGCTATTATTTTATTAATCATGGACGGCCTTCAAATTATCGGTTTGGTAGATCCAGATGGAATGGCTATTCATTTTAGGACGCGTACCAGCGCCCTTATTGCCTTATGCCTCAATATAATTCCAATGAATTATTATCGCAAAAAGTACTTCTTAGATTCTATGAGGGGGATTATATTTCCTACATTAATTTATGCGGCATTGTGGGTTTATTTTTTCCTGCCTGAGCTGTTTTAAGCATGAGCCAATATAGATTGTTCATTTTAGCAGGAGAAGCATCCGGGGACATGCACGCAGGCCGTTTGGCAAAAGCAATAGCCCGTCAATTGCCTAATGTTACCATGGAAGGATGGGGTGGAGAAAATATGCAATCTGCAGGTGTGCATATTCATAAGCATTACAGAGAATTGGCCTTTATGGGTTTCGTAGAGGTAATTCTAAACATTTTTGCTATTCTGAAGAATTTTTCCCTCGCTAAAAAACAAATTTTGTCTGCCAAACCAGATATACTACTATTGGTTGATTACCCGGGATTTAATCTTCGTATGGCGAAGTGGGCCAAAAAACATGGAATTAAAGTCATATACTATATATCTCCCCAAATTTGGGCATGGAAAGCTAATCGTGCTGTTCAAATCAAAAAATATGTTGATCGTATGATTTGCATTTTACCTTTTGAGCCTGCCTTTTATGCCCAATATGGTGTAGATGCTCAGTATACAGGTCATCCACTTATAGAGCGCATTCAAGAATTTTACCTGGAACATCAGGTATCCGCAACTCATAATTCAAGCACAATTGCATTACTACCGGGTTCAAGAACTCAGGAAATACAAGCTATGCTTCCTGTATATTTGGAAGTGGTTCGCAAGAATCCACTTTTGGAATTCATTATTGCAATGGCACCTTCTCAACCAGATAGCCTTTATAATAATATACTCCATGAGGTACTGAAAGATGATTCTTCTGCAATTAAAAGAGTAAAATTAAGTAGGGAGGGTAGTTACAAAATTCTATTTCAGTCTAAGGCCGCTTTCGTTACAAGTGGCACCGCTACCTTAGAAACCGCCTTAATGGGCATTCCGCAAGTGGTATGCTACTCAGGGTCTCGAATTTCCTATGAAATTGCTAAGCGAGTCATTAAGGTGAAGTATATTTCTTTGGTTAATCTTATTTTAGATAAACCTTTTCTGAGAGAATTGATTCAACATGATTTTAATCCCATTTCACTTGATGAAAGTTTACACTTTTTGTTAGACCCAGGCAATGAAAGTTATTTTCAATCTGGATATGACAACCTCAGGCAAATATTGAAAACCAATGAGCCACCTTCACTACACGCAGCTAGGGTTGTTTTACAAGAACTTCAATTCAATTGAAGTCTTAATCTTTAATAGATTTTTCAGCCTTCCCGGTGTATCTTGCATCATGACCATCTATACTTCATAGCCCTTTAAATTTCTCTTTTATTTTATATCTTTGACAAATGCGATTGTATGTAATTTACTTTTTTCTTTGTGCAGCCGTGTTTGCTTTTTCCTGTAAATCCAAGCAGCAAGAGCCAATGGTTACAGAAATTAATCCACCTATAGACACGGCTAATATACTCCTGGATTCAACTAAATTATTTCAAAAAGCAAAGCCCGATTATTGGATATGCGGTAGTCCGATAAGGGTGGGTGATTATCATAAATGGATTTCAAATTTGGTATCGCAATTGCAAATGCAGTATGATTATCCTATTGATGAGTATATTTTAGCCCATGCTAACCCTTGGCTTATAGATAGTTTGCGTGCTACCGACTACTATTTTTTAAAAGAAAAGGGAATCACGAATTTGGATCCCAAAACAAATATTTTACTAGACATAGGAGATTCGCTCCTTATTCCAGACTCGACCCATGCATTACAAATCCAGCAGCAACTCAATAATACTATTATCGATATTAATATTCCTGAATATACGCTTAGAATTGTCAGAAGTGATACCATTATAGCAAAATTTAAGGTTAGGGTCGGCCGCAATGACCGCAGATACCTGGAAATGGCTAAAAAGGTGCTGGATTTGCGCACCCTACCCGGTGAGGGTAAAATTGTGCGCGTAAATAGAGAGCCGATATTTATCAATCCTAAGGATAATAAGCGTTATAAAGTTACTCGTAGAGATGATGATGTGGTAACTTCTTTGCCTAATATTCCTTGGCTTGAGCCTGAGATCAATGGAATGCGTTACGGACAGCTCATTCACCCGACCACTAACTTGGAGACTATAGGTAAAGCCTACTCTAATGGGTGTATTGGCTTACGAGAGGCGGATGCATGGTCGGTTTATTTTTATGCACCATTAGAAACCCCGATAAAAATCAGGTATGATTTGGAAGTATTGGATGAAAATGGGGATAGCATTCGACTTAAAAATATTTATCCAGGCTTCGAAAAGTTTTCCATCATCAAAGCAGCTGTAAATCAGAAAAAGGCTTCCGAATCTGAAACATTGCCACCTTTATGCCATTGTGGGGATGAGTCTTGAAATAAACTATTTGATTCGTGATATTACTGATTTTTCAGGTATCGCATTAGAAAAATTGAAACAAGCCAATCTTGGAATCTGTTTTTGAATGTCCAACACCATACTACACCAAAAGAAAAAAAAATATATCCTAGTTTATTGTTCCAGTTCGCTAAATCTTTGAAGTCCGCACTCCAAGAAGCCTCGATACTCCTCTACATCTGGAGTATAAGCCACAGGCTTATTTAATATCACTCCGTCAGCAGTTGCCAATACGTAATACGGCTGAGAATTTCGATTGAAGTGGATTTGCTGGAAATCTGCCCATTTGTTACCCACTGTTCGCTTGAGTTTGCCATCGAATGAAGAAGTATACGGCTCTTCAAGTTCCTTACGCTCATCTACGTACAAAGAAATAATGACGTAATCATTAGTAAGCATATCAATAATTCCGGGTTGTCCCCATACTTGATCCTCCATACGGCGACAATTTACACAGCCGTGCCCCGTAAAATCTATCATTACTGGTTTGTTTTGTGCCTTTGCAGCCGCAATACCTTCATGATAGTCTTTATAGCAATTCAAGTTGAGCGGACAATATTTAGGGTAAATGTAACTATGGCCTGCTGGTGGGGCTAAACCGCTTAGCAAGTTGGGGGTATAGAAGGTGCCTGACTTTTCATTGTATGTGAATCCGCTCAGAAAATAACCAGCCAATGCAATCATGAATACCCCAAATAATTTTTGTAGATTGGATATGACCTTTGGTCCGTGATCATGAGGAAATTTAAGTATGCCAAAAAAGTACAAGGCAAGACCAATGGCACATATTACCCACAAACCAACGAACAATTCATAAGGCATAAATTTCCAACCCATGGTAAGATCAGCAATAGAGAAAAATTTTAGTGCCAATGCAATTTCTACAAATCCCAGAGTAACTTTAATGCTATTCATCCAGTTACCTGATCTTGGCAGTGAATTGAGCCAGCCTGGAAATGCGGCAAAAAGTCCAAATGGGAGAGCCAAAGCCAGTGCAAATCCAAACATGCCTATAAGAGGATTTAGCGGAATATATCCTAAAATCGTGGTACTGTTCCCTGTAGCGGTCTCGACCAGGAGTGTACCAATAATAGGTCCTGTGCAAGAAAAAGAAACCAGAGACAAAGTAAATGCCATAAAAAATATTCCGATTAACCCTCCTTTGCTAGATGCTTCATCTGCTTTGTTAACCCATGAACTTGGCAAGGTGATTTCAAAAAATCCAAAAAAAGATATTGCGAATACAATGAATAGAATTCCGAATGCAATGTTAAACCAGGCATCAGTGGATAGAAGATTTAAGGCATCTGCACCAAAAATACCCGTAATTAATAAACCTAACAACAAGTATATGGCAATGATGGATAAACCATATGTAATGGCGTTTGATATTCCTTTGGCTTTTGAACTGGAACTATTAGTGAAATAGCTAATGGTTAAAGGTATCATCGGAAAAACGCAAGGCGTAAGTATAGCTACTAATCCTCCAAGAAAACCGAAGATAAATATCCATAACCAGCCGGTTTTTTCCTCCTCAGCAGCCCCATTTTGCTCACAACTATCCTGAGCCATTGAAACATCAAAATCTGCAAAAACTGGAGTGTTTTCACCTTTTGTTCCAGATGTCATTTCTACTTCTTGTGCCTCGAATTTTACTTTCTCTTCTTTAAAAGCTACTTCAAATGCTACTGGGATGGGTGGCATACATTGCGTGTCATCGCACGCCATAAATTCAACATAGCCCTTTAAATTAAGGTTAGGATCCTTGACGGTTAGTTCACCAGTAAAAGTGGCGCTTTTCTTCAATTTTGTAAGCTCCATCTGGAAAAACGCATCCATTTCTTTAACTTTCTCTTCACTTTCCTCCGAAAAAGTAACAGGTATTTGAAGGTTTCCCTCAGCTTCTTCCCATATTATACTAGTAGGCACAGGTCCATCTTCTTGAGGCCCTTGCATAGAATAAATGTTCCAGCCTTTTTCAATGGTAGCTTTAAGGCTGATTATGTATGTATTATCTGTTTTTTTTTGAAGAGTACCCGACCATTTGACCGGTTGTGCCATACCTTCAAACATGGGATTGGCAGGTAAGGATTGACTCTTATTTTCCTTGACTGCTGTTTCCTCCTGTTCAGGGTCGGACTGAACTTCAATAGAGCCGGTAGAGCCCTTTACGGGCTGAAAGGAAAATTCAACGTCTGTGGGAGGCAAACACTCCTCATCGTCACATGTCATAAAATTCAGGTAGCCGGATACAGGCTGGTTATAATCCTTAATTTCTATTTTTTGAGTTAGCTGATATTTTTCTGAAAATTTAATTACGTTCATTTCAAAAATTGGGTCGAAGCCTTCTTTCTTTTTTCCTTCTTCAAGAGCTTTGCCTAAAGTTTTAAAGGACTTCGACTGATCAAAGTTCAGCGTAGTAGGAATAGGGCCATCTTCATTTTCCAGGTACATAGAATACACAGACCAGCCTTTTTGAATGGAAGCGGTAAATACCAATTCAAATTGATCACCATCGACATGATTTAATGCCGAAGACCACTTCACTGGATTTCTAATCTGAGCTTCCAATGATGTGAATGAAAGTAACGCAATAAATAAGGTAAGAAGGTAATTCATGCCGGAGACATTTAGATATATGATATTACGCAGAAACAGTTGTTTCAGTATGTAGGAGTTCCAAAGAATGCAATAAAGATTTGAAAAGGTGTAAACCATCAGTGTTTCCGTGAATTGATTCAGATGCACGCTCAGGGTGGGGCATCATACCATACACATTCCGTTCTCTGTTGCAAATGCCAGCAATATTTTCCAACGCGCCGTTGGGGTTGTATTCAGATCCAGTATCCCCAGATTCACTACAATAGCGGAAAATAATCTGATCATTTTGTTTTAATCCCATGAGTGTTTCATTATCAGCAAAATATCTTCCATCGGCATGTGCAATTGGTATTTGAAGAACCTGGCCTTTCGCAAGTTGATTGGTCAGCATAGAATTTGTAGTTTCCGTTCTCAAATAGACGTTCATACAACGGTATTTTTGCTGTGTATTTGGCAACAATACGCCGGGAAGTAGTCCAGATTCGCACAAAATTTGAAATCCATTGCATATTCCATAAACAAAGCCTCCAGCTGCTGCAAAGGCGGAAATAGCCTTCATGATTGGGGCAAAACGGGCTATTGCTCCGCAACGAAGATAATCGCCATAAGAAAATCCACCGGGTAATATGATCGCATCACCTTTAGAAAACCCTACCAATTCGGTATCCTTGTGCCACAATGGAACTGTTTCTTTTTGCAATACTTCTTCAAATAAATAAATCATATCGTGGTCACAGTTGGAACCCGGAAAACTAACTACGCCAAATTTCATGGTTATCGTGTTTTATTGTGCTTGCGGAAAATCAGCCAAGGTCTCCTTGGCCTACACACGCAAAAAGTAGTGCAAAAATAGTAAAGTGCCCAACAAAAGGATATGAATCAACTCGCCTGATAGTTTATTTTTTATATTATGTAAAAATAAACTTAACAAAATAGCCTGAAATGGGGCGATCAATGTTAAGCTTTCCCATTGAGGTCTTTGTTGAACAAAAAACAAAAATGGCACACTAGCCATCAGGAAATAAAAAACATTCATCTTTCGCCTAATCAAAACATTTTTCTTGCTAAAAATCCGGCCTCTAACTGCAAATAATAAACAAAAAAGGGTACCTGATAGCCCAAGGATGATGCCATAATGCCATCGCCATTCTTCAAGGAATTGAAACCGCGTAAACGGTAAATTGAGGGTATGGACTCCCTGAAAAGGTTCTTCCCAAAAGCTTATTGAAATAACAGCCTGTAAGAATATGGGAGCGAAATATCCAATTAACAGCTGAAAATATTGACGCGTTTGGATAGGCTGGATTAATAAAAATGAGATAAAAAATAAAGGTAATAACCAACTCCACGGAGCATAAATAAGACCGCTAAGCGATAAGAAAAATCCAACGTTAAATACTTGAAAAGGATTATTCTTTTGAATGTCAACTAATAAAAGTGCCCGAATGCCTAAAATAGCGAAAAACATAGCCAGGTGCCACTCTGAAAAGGCAATCATCTGGAGGGATATATGGCTAATGAGTACAAAAAAGACACCCGGAATCAAATCATTGCTGTTACTCATTTTATTTTGCGGAATGATAGAAGATACTAAAGACGCACTAACAAAAACTATAACTATTTGAAAAGCCATAAACAAGTATGGTAAAGTCTGTTTAAGCTGACTCAAAATGGACCAAACGAAAGTAACCTCCCCTTCTGTAATCGGCAGCCAGCCATTAGTTAATGGTCTGGCATATAGGGCAATGATATAAATCATTAAAAAAAGATGCGAAGAAAAACTGCCTGATCGGAATAGCTCTAACACGCTCCCTGTTTTTTTGCGAAAATACGTATTGTACGTCAAATGTTGTAATTTTTAAACGCCTCATGCTGTTAGGGATGTTATTTTACAAAACAACTATTGTTTCCATTGCTATGTTATAATGCTGATCTCTTATAAAAACTTAATTTTGCAACACGCATAATAGGTATTACTTAATTAAACAGCATTCATGGCCAAAAGCCTGGACGAAATACAGCGGATCATCGAGTCTGAATTACGATTTTTTGAAAATCATTTCAAAGAGTCTATGCGCAGTAAGGTTCCTTTGTTGGACAAGATTACCTATTATATTGTGAAGCGAAAGGGGAAGCAAGTTAGGCCCATGTTTGTATTCCTCTCAGCAAAGGTTAGCGGACAGATTACGGAGCATACCTTTACGGGTGCTTCTATGGTGGAACTGTTGCATACTGCTACTTTAGTGCACGATGATGTTGTGGATGATTCCTTTGTAAGGAGAGGGTTTTTCTCAATAAATGCGCTCTGGAAAAATAAAATTGCTGTTTTGGTTGGTGACTACTTGTTGTCAAAAGGCTTGTTACTTGCCCTCAAAAATGGACAGTTTAGAATGCTGGAGCTGTTATCTGAATCGGTGCAGGATATGAGTGAAGGTGAATTACTCCAAATTGAAAAAGCGCGAAAACTTGATATAGATGAGGCTGTGTATTTTGAAATTATACGTCAAAAAACAGCATCTCTGATCTCCGCTGCCTGTGCAGTTGGTGCTGCCTCCTCAGGATGTGAAGAAGAACGCATTCAGCTTTTGAAAAAGTTTGGAGAAAAAATAGGCATTGCATTTCAAATAAAAGACGATCTTTTTGATTTTGGAAATGAATCCGTGGGTAAGCCTTTAGGTATAGATATCAAAGAGAAAAAGCTGACGCTGCCTCTAATTTATGCATTGCGCAATACAGATAGTGCTACGCGCAGTCACATTATCCGCCAGATCAGAAAACGAAGTGAAGATCCCAAAATTGTTCGCGAGGTCATCGCTTTTGTCAAAGAAAGTGGGGGAATACCATACGCTACTGAAGCGATGTATCGATACAGAGACGAGGCATTTGACTTGCTAAGACAATTGCCTGATTCGGAGGCAAAATCGGCGCTTGAGGCACTCGTGGTTTTTGTTACCGATAGAAAGCAATAAATAAAAAAGCCCGCTATCAGCGGGCTTTTTTATTACTTCAAGTACTTTCTATTATTTTTGATTTTCCATAAGCTGGAAGAACTGATCCAATTTTGGAAGAATGATAATCTCCGTTCTTCTGTTTTTGGAACGACCATCTGGAGTAGCATTGTCAGCTATTGGAACGAATTCCGAACGTCCACCCGCAGTCATTCTGGAGGCGTCTACACTGTATTTTTTGTTAAGTGTACGAACCACAGTAGTTGCTCTTTTAGCACTCAAGTCCCAATTGTCCGCTACGCAGTCAGTTGCTATTGGAACATTATCCGTGTGACCTTCAACAAGTACATCCAATTCTTTGTGATCATTCAGGATTTTAGCGATTTTTTCTAATATGGTTTCAGCTTGGCGAGTAATCACTGCACTACCTGAGCGGAACAACATTTTATCAGATAAAGAAACGTATACCACACCCTTTTTAACTTCGATATTTACATCAGTATCATTTACATCACTCAAAGAACGCTTTAGATTCATCACCAGAGCAAGATTCAATGAATCTCTGCGCTGCATGGACGCTGTAAGATCTTTGATCTGCTTGCTTTGACCTTCGATAGCATCCAATGATTTTTTGATGCTTTCCGCACTAGATTTGCTCACCACAGACAAATCAGCCAACCTAGCCAACAATGTCGTATTGGTTTCTCTCATATAGTCTAGTTGCTCTTGCAATGACTTTGATTTGTTTTTCTCTGCTGTAAGGTCACTTTGACACTTATTTAGATTGTCGTTACAACCTGCAAGATCTGCTTTTAACTTGGAACGCTCCTCGTCACAGTCTTTAAGGTCTTTGCCCATTTTGGCCAATGCAGCTTCCGCTTGGTCTCTTAGGCTACTCATTTCAGCAAATTTCTTTTTGCTTACACAAGAAACCAAAAGCATGGCGGAAAAGATAAAGAATAACACTTGTCTCATAATCAGTTCTTTTTGTTTTCGAATAATAGCTATATGACTCCAAAAATGGAATTAGCCGCAAAGATAGTATGGTATTATTTACTATGGATGCTGGAAGGTGTTTTTTTATTGCAATTAATTGTTTTTTTAAAAAGAACAATGAGGAGGTCAAGCACATCAGCACTCGGGAATGGCATGGGAATTAAGATGATTTGGCGATTGTATAAATGGTGGTTAGCTGAACAAAGATCTCATCCATTCTATACCACCATAAAAAATAGCAATGTAAACAAGTCCTTTAATGAGAAAAAACATAAAAAGTCCCAAAGCAACTGGCCAGCCAGCTTTTTTAATAAAGCCTTTTAAGCCTTCTTCTTTGTACATTTGGATATACTTGCGCATGTCTTATTTTATTATTCCATATTTAATAGACACAAATAATACAAACAATATTTAAGGAGTATTAGTTTCAACTTGAGTCTGCAATTGGAAGTCCAGAAGTTGTTTTTTCAATACTTGGAACTTTGCCATGGTCTTTTTTTCGTTATTCAACATATCTGATAAAGTGATATGCTCTAGCAATTGATCCAATACACTCTGCAAGAGCCGCCATAGTGATCTTACCGAGCAATCTACCGAATTAGTGCAAAACTTCATCTCACCGGCATGGCCCTCACAGAATGATTTGTCGTAAAGTTTTCCCCCTAGTACTTTTAAGATTTCATTGATAGATATTGCTTCAGCTGGACGAGCCAACAAGTACCCTCCCTTATGTCCTCTGCTACTTACGATAAGGCCACCTTCTCTTAAAGATCGGGTGATTTTTGCGACATATGCAGCAGATAATCCCTCCATCTCGCTAATTTGAGGAATACTGAGTCCTTCCCCCGTTGTTGATTTTGCAATGCGGATGATAACCCTCAATCCATATTCATCCATAGCATTTATCTTCATAGCATCCTAGTTAAGGTTTTTTCTATTTACTAATCAAAACATATCCAAGGTAAAACGCGCTTCCTCTGACATTTTTTCCTTGCTCCAAGGTGGATCGAAAACAACCCTCAGATCTACTTCTTCTACCCCTTCGACTTCCAGTATTTTTTCTTGAACCTCCAAAGGCAAAGATTCGGCAACCGGGCAAGCGGGTGAAGTCAGTGTCATATCTACACGCACCTTTCCAGTTATTTCGTCAACTTCCAAACTATATATAAGACCTAAGTCGTATATATTCACCGGAATCTCCGGGTCATATACCTCTTTTACAGCCTCCAAAACGGCATCAATTTTTACTTTATTCTTCGCCATTATCCTCATCCAAGTGTTTGGCAAATGATTTCATATGGGTTATCATGCTCCTTAGTCCGTTGGAACGAGTGGGTGAGAGGTGTTCGCTGAGTCCGATAGAGTCAATAAAATAAAGATCCGATGATGCAACATCTTTTGGAGATTGATTGTCCAATACTTTAATCAATAAGGCTATAATCCCTTTTGTAATAATTGCATCACTATCTGCTATGAATCTAATTTTACCCTCTTCTAAATTGGCTTTAAGCCATACACGACTCTGACACCCTCTGATGAGGTAGTCCTCTTGTTTAAATCTCTCTTCCAATGGGGGAAGGGATTTGCCAAGGCTGATGATGTATTCGTATTTCTGCTCCCAATCGTCCAGATAACTAAAGTCCTGAATGATCTCTTCCTGGATTTCTTTGATATTCATGCGTTTCCAGAATTAGTTTAGCATATGGTGCGCCTTCCACAATCCTTGTATCAGGCTTTTAATATCATTTTCATTATTGTACATACCAAAGGATACCCGAATAGTACCAGGAATACCCAGATGGTGCATTAATGGTTCCGTACAATGATGCCCTGTTCGAACAGCGATACCTTGCTTGTCAAGTAACATGCCTACATCATATGGGTGGTGTTGCCCCATAAGAAAAGAAATAACTCCAGCACGATTTGGAGCATTGCCAATAAATCGAATATCAGGTATTTCCTGCATTTGTTCTAACGCTATGGTCAGGAGCTCATGCTCATGTGTGGCGATAGTTTCTAAACCTATTTCCAACAAAAATTCGGCAGCTACTCCTAAGCCTATTGCACCAGAAATATGGGGAGTCCCTGCTTCAAATTTAAAAGGTAAGTCATTATAGGTAGTCTCATCAAATCGAACGGTTTTGATCATTTCACCCCCTCCGTGATAGGGAGGCATGGCATTCAGCCATTTTTCTTTACCATATAGAATTCCAATACCCGTTGGACCGTACATTTTATGTCCTGAAAAAACATAAAAATCTGCGTCTAATAACTGAACATCAATTGAGGTATGGGGTGCCGCCTGGGCACCATCCACTAGCACAGCAGCGCCTACGGTATGCGCTAATGTAATACACTCCTTCACTGGGTTTATGGTTCCTAGTGCATTGGACACATGGGTAAGGGCTACCAATTTGACCTTTGAATTCAGTTTGCTCTTGAAATCTTCCATGTCCAAACTACCGTCTTCCAAAATACCTGCTACGACAATACGCGCACCACTTCGTTGGGCAAGTAATTGCCATGGAACTATATTGCTATGGTGTTCCATCATGGTTAACAGAATCTCATCTCCTTTTTGAATGAATGCCTGTCCAAATGATGTGGCTACGAGATTTATAGATTCAGTAGCTCCGCGGGTGAATATGATTTCATGCTCATGCTGCGCACCAATGAAATGTTGAATTTTTTTTCTTGCGTTTTCAAACATCTCTGTAGCCTCTTGGCTGAGTCCATATACTCCTCTGTGGATATTTGCATGATGTTGAGCATAATATTTACTGATGGCATCAATAACTAATTGAGGTTTTTGACTGGATGCGGCTGAATCAAGAAAAACTAAGGGCTTACCATTCATCGTTCTCGACAGTATGGGAAACTGAGTTCGCCAATGTTGAGTGCTGCTCCTTTCATTTAATGTTTGCATAATTCCCTCAGTTGCTCAATTAGGCAGTAATACTGCGAAGTTTATGTTCCAAAGATGCTTCTATGATTGACTTGATTTCAGCATGAGGTATAAACTCACTGATTTTTCCAATAAAACCCCAAAGTAAAAGTTGTTGTGCAGCCTCTTTGTCCAGGCCTCTGGCTTGTAAATAAAACTGTTGCTCTTTGTCCAACTGTCCGATGGTAGCCCCATGAGAACAGCGCACATCATCAGCAAATATTTCCAGTTGTGGCTTACTATCCATCCGGGCTCTGTCAGAAAGCAAGAGGGTATCATTTTGCTGGTAGGCGTTTATTTTTTGTGCATCAGGTCTTACTATTACCTTGCCATTAAAAACTCCCCGGGCACTACCTGTGAGCAATGAACGATACCATTCATGACTGGTTCCGTATGGTGAAGCGTGATCTATACTTGTTTGTGTATCAGCATGTTGCTCATTGTTCCCTGGAAATATACCATATAAATGAGTGTACACATTGGGATCGGATTGTGTGGTTCGTATTTGGTTGCGCACCAAACGACCTCCCAAGTCGGCATTAAAATGAAAATACATGCTGTCGCGATATTGGTCAGCTTGATTGGTGTAAATCATAAATTGCTGGCGACCAATTTCCTGTAGCTTGTAGTGATGCAATTTGGCGTTGGGTTGCAAAACATGTTCATTGTGCACAATTATGCAAGATTCTTTGTCCTGATTTGAAGATTGGAATTGTTCCAATATAGTTAATTGGCTTTCTTTTTCTTGGTAAACCAGCATCAAGGCAGCCCCAAAATAAGCTGAATCTTGAGAGCCAATATTGTGCCGTATCCAAATGGGTTGATTTACAATGGTACCCGCTTGAACATGGATAAAAATACCTTGTTGACCTAAACCTGCGCTGAGTTGCGTAAAAATATCACTTGATCGTATGATTTTATCTTCCATCATCTGCTTTGCAAGATGGGCGTAGGGTTCTAGCTCCAGTGCCTGTTCTATGGTTAAAAGGGTCAGCCCCTGTGGTAATGGAGCGGGTATGGTGTTGGACAGTTGCCCATTTTGCAGCCTTAGCTCAATAGCATCGGTCAGTGGTGGGTTAGATGGGAAAGTTGGCTCAGTTTGATTGGCATGTTTGGGCAAATCATAGGCAGGTTTCCAAACTCTATGTAAACTTGTATATTTCCAATTCTCATCCCGAGTGGTAGGAAATATAAAAGTTTGTGTAAATTGTTGATTGATATTCTGCGATAGGCGTGAAGTGCATTGCTTTTGTGGCCATTCAATTGATTTTCAAAAGATTCGAAAAGAGCTTTAAACCTAATTTTTATATCGTTACTTACCTCCATTTTTGCTGTTTTATCTGCTTTTGGTAAAAATTGAAATGACTAAGCTAGTGCGCCGCTATATTCTTCTCTGACCCAGTCATATCCCTTGGCTTCAAGTTCAAGGGCAAGCTGTTTATCTCCGCTTTTGACGATTTTTCCATCCATTAAAACATGCACAAAATCGGGCTCAATATAGTTTAGTAATCGCTGATAATGAGTAATGACAAGAAACGAGCGTTCTTTGTTCCTCAAACGATTGACCCCTTCTGCTACTATTTTAAGTGCATCTATATCTAATCCGGAGTCTGTCTCGTCCAGAATAGC
Source organism: uncultured Saprospiraceae bacterium (assembly GCA_964449535.1). Classification (GTDB taxonomy): domain Bacteria; phylum Bacteroidota; class Bacteroidia; order Chitinophagales; family Saprospiraceae; genus SLDF01. The sequence goes on along the minus strand of CAYUZA010000005.1, from coordinate 3,845 downwards.
TAGATCAGGTTGTAAAACAGACATCTGTAATATTTCATTTCGTTTCTTTTCTCCGCCAGAAAAACCCTCGTTCAGGCACCTTTTAAGCATTTGATCATCCATGTCCAGGTCTTTTAAATGCTGACGGATATATTTGAGCATCTCAACAGGATTCAATTCCTCTTTTCCTTGATATTTGCGATGAGCATTGATAATTTGCTTCAGAAAATTAGAATTGGTCACACCCGGTATCTCCAATGGATACTGAAAACTCATGAAAATACCTGCCAGAGACCTTTCATGCACTTCCATTTCGAGCAAATCCATTCCTTTGTAGGTGATGCTCCCTGATGAAACTTCATATTCCTCTTTGCCGGCTATAATATTGCTCAACGTGCTTTTACCAGAACCATTTGGGCCCATAATAGCATGCACTTCGCCTGGACCTACATGTAAAGTCAGCCCTTTTAATATCGCTTTATCTTCAATGCCTGCATGCAAATCATTGATATGTAACATATTGTTTGTTTTTATTTTATTTTATTTTATTTTAAAATGATGTTTAGCCCACGCTTCCCTCCAGACTTATGGACAATAATTTTTGCGCTTCAACCGCAAATTCCATGGGCAATTCATTAAATACTTCTTTGCAGTAACCGTTCACAATCAAGTTTACGGCATCTTCTTCTTTTAATCCCCGCTGCATACAGTAGAAAAGCTGGTCCTCACCTATTTTGGAAGTAGTAGCTTCATGTTCGACCTTGGCGCTCGCATTTTCTACTTCCAGATATGGAAAGGTATGCGCACCGCATTGGTCGCCCATGAGTAAAGAGTCACATTGCGAAAAGTTTCGTGCATTTTCTGCCTTGCGGGCTATTTTAACCAAACCTCGATAAGAGTTGTGACTATGTCCTGCCGAAATGCCTTTGGAGATGATTGTGCTACTCGTGTTTTTTCCTAAATGAATCATCTTCGTGCCCGTATCTGCTTGCTGGCGATGATTGGTAACGGCAATAGAATAAAACTCACCCACAGAATCGTTTCCTTTGAGCACTACGCTTGGATATTTCCAAGTGATGGCAGAGCCTGTTTCCACTTGTGTCCAGGTTATTTTAGATCTATTACCCTGGCAAAGACCCCGCTTAGTGACAAAATTATAAATACCACCCTTTCCGTCTTTGTCTCCTGGGTACCAGTTTTGGACGGTGCTGTATTTTACATATGCATCGTCAAAGGCAATTATTTCTACAACAGCTGCGTGGAGTTGATTTTCGTCACGCATAGGTGCCGTACATCCTTCCAGATAACTAACATAGCTGTGTTCTTCTGCTACTATTAGTGTGCGCTCAAACTGGCCTGTGTTGGCAGCATTGATACGGAAGTAGGTAGAAAGTTCCATAGGACAGCGCACCCCTTTGGGTACATAACAAAATGAGCCATCGCTAAATACTGCTGCATTGAGTGCTGAAAAGAAATTGTCATTGGCGGGAACCACACTACCTAAGTGTTTGCGCACCAATTCAGGGTGTTCTTTTACTGCCTCGCTAAATGAACAGAAAATGATACCTAATTCTGCAAGAGATTCTTTAAAAGTGGTAGCCACAGATACACTATCCAAAACAGCATCCACAGCTACGCCGGCCAGAGCCAAGCGTTCTTGTAGAGGTACCCCAAGTTTTTCAAAAGTCTCTAACAGCGCAGGGTCAACTTCATCTAAACTGCCCAACTTCTTTTTTGGAGCTGCAAAATAAATAATATCCTGGTAATCGATAGGCGGGTAATGGACATTGGGCCATTTTGGTTCACTCATCTCTTGCCAGATTCTGAAAGCATCCAAACGCCACTCAAGTAACCAGGATGGTTCTTTCTTTTTGGCTGAAATGGCTTTCACTACCTCTTCATTGAGGCCTTTTGGAAAAGTATCCATCTCAATTTCGGTAGACCAACCGTACTTATAATCACTTCGGGTGTGTTCTTCCAGCGTCTGCATAGAATCGCTCATAGCATATCTTGTTTTTTGGCGCGCAAAGGTAGTGAAGGCATCTTAATCTATACTAAAAAGTATATATTAATATGTACAAAAAAGTATAGAAAAAGGTTTAGGTTATGTGGATTATTTTAAACAAAAAAACAAGAGTATTTTATATGCATTTATTTCATAATATATATGGTTATAAACTTATGTATGTTATATTTGCAAACCTTGTGATATGCTTAAGAGGAAAAATTTATGGAAGATTCACTTCGTTTGCTATTGAGTAGTGCATTGCAACAGGTTTTGCCAAATGTTATTGCCTGGAGGAGGCATATTCATCAGCATCCTGAGCTTTCATTTCAGGAAGTAGAAACAGCTTTGTTTGTTCAGAAAGTACTGAAACAATATGATATTGATTTTCAATCTGGCATAGGTGGTCATGGAATCAAGGCAGTGGTTGTGGGCAAAAAATCTGGCGGACATCAAAAGTCAGTTGCACTGCGCGCCGATATGGATGCCTTGCCTATTGAAGAATTGTCAGATGTGCCTTACCGAAGTTGCCGGCAAGGTGTCATGCACGCCTGCGGTCATGATGTTCACACGGCCAATTTGTTAGGTGTAGCAGCCTTGGCAAAATCATTGGAAGATAGTTGGTCTGGCACTATGATATTTATATTTCAGCCAGCGGAAGAACGTCTGCCCGGAGGTGCTTCACTTATGATTGACGAAGGAGTGCTTCAAAATCCAACTCCAGCCGCTATTTTAGGATTGCATGTATACCCTCAATTACCTGTGGGTCATGTCGGCATGCGCGCTGGTGAATATATGGCTTCAACTGATGAGTTGTATTTGACGATAAGAGGCAAAGGTGGTCATGGGGCATTGCCTCATCTGGCTGTGGATCCTATTTGGATTACTGCCCAGGTGCTTACAGCAGTACAATCATTGATAAGTCGGCGCAACAATCCATTCTCTCCAAGTGTATTGACATTTGGAAAGATTAATTCCAGAGGAGGTAGCACTAACGTAATTCCAGATGAGGTATGCCTGGAAGGTACGTTTAGGGCTATGGATGAAACTTGGAGGGCACAAGCACATGCTGAATTGTTGCAAATATGTGTAAACACGGCCGCAGCTCACGGAGCTGAAGCAGATCTTCGTATTGAAAAAGGCTACCCGGTTTTGGTAAATAATGATGAGGTAACGGATAACGTCCGAAAATCTGCGCAGCGTGCTTTGGGTGAACAATATGTACATGAATTGGACAAACGCATGACCGCTGAAGATTTTGCTTACTACTCCCAAAAGATTCCGGCTTGTTTTTTCAGGCTTGGGACGGCTGGAAAGAATGGTTCATTTCAGTCGCCACTGCATACACCTTATTTTGATGTGGATGAAAGCTGTTTTGAGACAGGTTTAGTAGTGATGTTGACAGCTGCTATGGACTACTTAGCAAATACATAAATGTGCATTAGCACCCTCGCCGATGCTGTTAACTATGGGCTCACTTTATTTGGCTAAAGTGGGTTTTCTGGATGGTACCCTAATCGTTTAATTCCAATGTAACGAATGCCATGTATTTCGATATTTAAAGTATATCGTAGACCATGATATCCATATCTATTTAGATCAAAGAGTAAAAAAATAATCTGCTAATTTGGGTTAAAATAAATATTGCGATACCTTTACATATTGTAATAAATTGTAATTCAAAATTATTGTTTTCCTATGGCAAAAATACTCATAGTGGATGATGAGGCGAGTATCCGTCGCACCCTACGTGAAATCCTGGAGTTTGAAAAGTATGAGGTGCAGGAGGCGCAGGATGGGGTAGATTGTCTTGTAAAACTCAAACAGGGTAAGTTTGATCTGGTTATTTTGGATATAAAGA
>CAYUZA010000004.1:32092-58448 GCA_964449535.1 uncultured Saprospiraceae bacterium | reverse complement strand
GGAATAGCCGGAATAATCCAGGCACGTGTACCATATACCGCCGCAATAGATGGTATACCGAAAATAATAGCTGTTTTTACATTGACAAGTCCTTTGCGAAAATAGGTAACTGAACCCACTGCACTGGTAAGCCCTACGATAAACAATGAATATGCAGTAGCCACTACAGGGTCTACATAAAATAAATATACCAATACCGGCACTGTTAATATACTACCACCACCGCCTATGAGTCCCAATGAAACACCAATAGCGATCGAGGCAATATATCCTAAAATATCCATGTAGTCCATCTGTCTAGATTAATTGACCCACAAATGTCGCAATTACCACGCCACGATTACGTAGCTTTTGTTACAATTGTATTACAATCGACCACACATAGACGCATACGGACAATAGGTACAATTATGCTCTTTGTCCGTTTGATCTATGACCAAATCTTCCGACAGCATCTCATTGATTTGTGCTTGCAAACCTCTTTCAAATGACTTTAGTGCAAACGCAGGATCGATGTTATCTTTAATGCCCACGAGAGTATCTTTCTTTTTATCCACTTGTCTGGAGAAAAAAAGATGTAGCTCTGGCAAAGGCCTATCCGGAAACATTCTAGTGAATAATAAGGCATAAAACATCACCTGCAAGGCTTCCTTGTTATTCTTGCCATCCCGAAGCCATAATTTCTCTTCATCAATCTCGATTTTTTTAGTGTTTAACTTCCCTGTTTTATAGTCCACTATTCGATACCCTTCCCCCATCCGATCTATTCGATCGATGACACCATACAGAGTGACCTTGACCTGACCTGCGTCATATTCCTTGCTGCATACTTCTTCCAAAATATCTATCATAGCCCCAGGTCGAGCTTCATCAAAAGCCAACATTTGCTCCACCATTGCCACCATAGCCTCTCCATATAGCCTGTGTGGCATCTGATCATATTTATACTCCGGAATCCTCAATTGATTCATATACACTTGTTTAACAACCAGCTCCAATTGCTGCCTGATCACGGACAAGCTTTCCTTGCTTAGTTCCTTACCTTTATAAGGTTCAAGTAAATTTTGTAAAGCAGCATGCACTATTTCACCTACCTTGTTGACCTCCGGATCTTCCTTTAAGGCATTTTTTTCTTTAAAACCCGCTACATAATTGAGATAAAACTTAAGCCGACAAATTAACCAGGTATTCAGGGCACTCGCACTAAATCGCTTGGTTTGAAGCCAGTCTCTAACCTGCATCCGCACTTCTTCATTGGATGTTATCTTCACTTGCGTAGGACGAATATTATCAGATGCAAGTTTTAAGCTGCGCTGAAACACGCGCCAAGGCACAGGGTGCAAGCCCATTAGCAAGCGCTGCACCCATCTGGATGGCTCGGCAGCATTGCCTCCCTCTGAATCTACCGAATAAAATATACTCACTTTCTTTGCACCGACACAGGCTAACCAAAATAAATGCTCCTGCACGGATGATTGCTCGGTCAATCCCGGGACACCATACATCTTGAGCAAGCTGTATGGTAGCATACTCTGGTGCCTCACCATGGGTAGCACGCCTTCATTAGCATCCAATATAATCAAATGTTCACAGGCAAGATTGGCAGACTCAGGCAATCCAAGTACCTGCAATCCTTTCAGCGGCTCTCCACTGAGCGTTATGCGGGTATGCTGTAATATACGTCTCAAAAAACGTGCAAAAAATGCTGCACTCCAATCGTGTTCGGACTCCATTTGCATAACTCGATCTAATTTTTGCAAACGCACATACAATGGATACAGAGCCGCTTTATCCAATTCCTCCGTGATATGTTCATTGACCAAGGCAAGCACCGCTAAGCATCGCTCCAATACCTCAGACTGCTTTACGGGCAATAATAAAGTCTGCCATGCCTCCGGAAGCAAATGCCAAACTTTGTTTTTTTCAAGATATAAAGATTCGATGGCTTCCTTTTCCAATGCTGGCACCAACTTAACGAAGGTTTGCAATAGTGGGTGTCCCATAAGATTAAAAAATGGAGCAGATTTGATATAAGTACCCGAATAATTCCAGGCTTCCAAACATCCTAAATACGACTGTACTAAGGTATACACACGGGTATCCAATACAGATAAACCCATTGAAACATTTAGCTCCTTGACCTCTTCAGGGATTGTCTGCAACATAGGAAGTAGTATGGCTTGTTCTGGCAGTAGAACCATGGTTTGGGAAATCTCCTCTGATGTTTTACCTCCCAATAAATGGGTCAAGCCTTGAAGTTGCTGCTGTCTCCCATTAACGCCAAATACATCAAAAGATACATTTTCCGCTTCCAATTCAACAAACTGCATTGACAAACTTTGTTTACTTTGCTGAATAGGTGTCTCCCATTTAAGTTCTCCTCGCAGCTCCTCTGAGAAATAGGGAGAAACCAACTCAATTCCAGGTATTTGTCCGATTATTTTCTCATCAGCTTTCGTCAATTTATAAAAACCAATTGCATAAGCCGCTGGCAAAACCGAACCATCTTTTTCTAATCCTGCACAACAACGGTATAACATACCTGGATATGCTAGCTTTTTTTCTATTAAGGCGTTATTAAATCGTGTATACAGTTCTTCAATATTTTGCCATACCTCAGCTATTCGGAAGCTTCTATCTGATTTCCCGATATGCTCCACAAGATCTGCCAGGCCGGGTTCCACTTCTTCTATAAATGCATCATCCAGAACAGGAATTTCGGATAAATCTTTGAAAAATCGCTTCGTATCCACCAAGGCTTCATCCAAAGCATTAAAGTCTCTGATGAGCTGCTGTCCGAGACTATAAAAGCGCTCAAAATGCTCCTCGCGACCCATATCCAACCAGCAACGGTGCAAATGCATCACCAACACCAGCTCATCCGGCACCTCAAGCTGCACCCGACTCTTTACCCAGGAATCCAGCGTATAGCATTGAGGCGCCCATACGGGTCGACCCGCAACCTCTGCAAGTGCTTTTTTGAAAAACAACATGGTCCGACGATTGGGAGTAAGTATCAGCACATCCTCAAGATTTCCTTGGTGTGCAGACCATATATTTTCAGCAGTTTTTGAAAGAAAAGTAGTTCTGCTCATAGTGTGTTTTCAATTTTGATGTTTTGAATAGAGAGGCTATCGATATAAGCAATGGAAGCGGAGATAGGGCCTATGCCCATTTTCTGCAGCAACTGAGCATAGCGGGTGATTTGCCTCGCATAATGAGGCGAAGGCTTTCCGGTTTTAAAGTCAATAACCTCTGCCCCTTTATTATGGAAGACCACACGATCCGGTCGATAACTTTTTCCATCAACTTCGATAATCTCGCGCTCTGCATAGACCTTCCTATTCGACTCAAACCATACAGCTACCTCTGGCAATGCTAAAAATTGACTTAGTTTATGCCTTAGTTCATCCAATTGGGATCCACTTTTCAATATTCCCTGGCCTTCCAATTGAGTGAGTACTAACTCCAAATCTTCTTTGGTAGAAATCCTCGCCAATACTTCATGCACTAAGGTACCCATTTGGCGACCAACATCTATTTTGTCAACTGTATCGCTTGTGGGAAGTTCTTTATCAGACCAGGTGCCTGCCTTTACCGGTGTAGACCTAAATGTTAGATGATCAATCATCAGCGGCATGAAATCCGAATCTTTTACCTTTTTTTGATGCTTACGCATCATTGGATCTCCAAATACAAGCTCCTTTGATTCAGATATATCGGATATATCAAGACTATGTCTGATAATGTCCGCAAATCTTAGAGTTTCAGCTTGTTTAGGTGGAGTCAGTAGGGCAATTTCCAATTGCTGTTCAGCGCGTGTATAGGCTACATAAATCAAGTTTAGGGCATCAATAATTTTCATAACCTTCTCCCGCTGAATGTCCAATTCAAAGCAAGTACCATTTAATTCTGTCTTGGCAAATGAGACCGGGAAAACGCCAAGTTGCTTTAGATTAGGGTCGGCGGAATGCTGCACATATATTAATGAATCACTCTTAAACTTGTGCACTTCATCATTAGTGAAAGGAATGATGACTACTGGAAATTGTAACCCCTTGGATTTGTGAAGGGTCATCACTTGGATGGCATGAGTACTTTCTTCTACTACCACCCCGAGTTTTTGCTTGTTTGCTCCCCAATCTTGTAAAAATGCAGTGGGCTCTGCGCCAAACTTAAGCTCAAATTCCCGAACATAGTCCAAAAATCTGGCTACATAAAGTGGTGACTTATCTCTCAAATCCAGCATATCCAATACCTGTACAAACCACTGGCTTAAGGTAGCCATCGGATGCACCAATGCCTTGTCAAGAGGTTCTGGTAACCCATCTTGCTGGAAAGTGCAATCTTTTATATCCCCATGCTTGAGTAAGCGGAAAAAATATTGAATCTGTGGCAAATGAGCTTTGTTTTGTGGCATGGTTCGAAATGCAAGGAGTTGTACCAGCAATTCAACAACCACATTTCCCGCTAGCCGAAGACCTTTTTCAGAGGCCGCCTGCAAATGTTGTACATTTGGATCTACTTTGCGCAAACGCTCCAACCATTGCAAAATTTTTGTTGATTCCTTAGCCGTTCTTACCAAAACACCAATTTCATTGGGCAAAAATCCTCGTTGAAGAGCGTCTCTTACCCGGCTTGAAAACCAATCATAAAGTGCCTTTTCATTTCCACCCAATGTATTTTCTTCTTCAATATCTTCGACTTCTGATACTTCGACAGCATCTGGATGTAATATACTGACTCTAACCAATCCGGAAACCTCGGCATTTTTTGCAGCAGAGTGTTGGAATACATCTCTATAAATAGAATCCAACTCCATCAATAATGCTGCGGCTTCAGGCTTATACTCATCTTTATATTTGCTAATCAACCAACTAACTGCACGCTCAAAAAATTGATTATTAAAATCTACTATCACCGGGGAACTCCTAAAATTGTAATCTAGAGATTCTACCATTAATTCATCCGCTACACCCAACTCCTCTTTTACCCTATGATGCATTATCTCCCAATTGCCACTGCGAAAACGGTAAATCGCCTGCTTGATATCGCCTACTATTAAATCATAATTGCCTTCTGAAAGCGTCTGCTCAAATATCGGCCTCAAGTTGGTCCATTGTGATCCAGAGGTGTCCTGAAACTCATCCACCAGCAAGTTACGGTAGCGCTGACCTGATTTTTCATACAACAAGCTTAGATCATTTTGCTCTACTACTTTGGCTACCATTTTATTGGACTCAGACAAAAGCAGCTTATCATTATCTATGCAATATTGCTTCAGCGCATCATACAAAAAGCGCAGCGCCACATAAGTATTAAAGTGTTTTAATACAGCTTTATACGCTTTATAGGTAGGAAGATCATTTTCTAACCAAGTATAGACTTGATGTAGATGAAATTCGAGATTATCAAGTATTGATTGAGCATTAGCCACAACAACCTTGTCCTGAGTTTTTGCAAACCAAGCAATTCTTGCTCCGCCTGCATCAAGAAATCTGGATTTTCCCTCTAATGAGCTAAATGTGCTATTCAACCACGTGGATACAAAACTGGAAGTTCCGTAGCTGAAGTGTTGTGGGGTTAAGCCTGCATTTCCCAACAACACCCTTACCGCTTTTTGATTCTCCTCAAATTTTTCATCAATTTCCCGACAATATGTCCTCAATGCACGTTCAATCCGGCTCATGTCTTCGAGAGATACCGAATCATCCCACTGATCACTTACACCCTCTTGGAAAATCTCTTTTCCCAAGGTTCGCAAATCTTTACGGACATCCCAGTCACCCCCGTCTGCCACTTTGTGTCTCATCCAATTCTCAAACCACTTCATAAGTTCCGGTTGGCTATCCAAACGCTCAAACAATCGCTCAATGGAAGCATTCAGTACAGCATCGGTATCCAGATCCACCTCCATAGGGAAGTCAAGACTAAGTTCCCGTTGAAACTGGCGGATGATGCCTTGAAAAAATTTATCAATCGTACTAACGGAAAAAAAATGATAATGCTTGAGCAAATATTGAAGCACTGCCTCCGCCCTACGGGCCAAAACATCAGCCCCAAGACTGTCAAATAATGAAAACAATACATCTCCTTGCGATATGGTTTCCTTTCGTTGTGCGAGATTCAGCAAAAGTTCAAGGATGCGCTTTTTCATCTCTTGAGTCGCTTTATTGGTAAAGGTCATGGCCAAAATACTGCTTGAATATGCTGGATCAGCCTGTTCTAGGCATAGCCTCACATATTCACGGCTCAAGCGGTAAGTTTTACCTGACCCGGCAGATGCAGATAATAATTTTAATGGCATAATAAGTTGTATATTTTTGTTTGTTATTAAATTAAAACTATTCTACACGCTTCCATTGACGAACTAGCGCCGGTAAACAAGCTGCGTACAATCCGATTGGACTTTCATTCCAGTTCGATGACTCAGAACCCGGCATATAGCACTCCATTTCCCAACGGCTATTTCCAAGACTTTTGAATCTATCCATAACCATATTCCAATCTTGCCTGGTTACAATAGCAGATTCCCCATTTGACAAAGTCAATACCAAATGCCTCTTTTGCCGCTGATATGTAAAATAGTCGTCGCCTGTGAGGGTGTTGCAACGCATCGGTGTAGTAATGCTAATTGTCAAAATTTCACTAAAATCCATAGCCGGTTGTCTCCTGCTGGATATTCGCCTCGAATGGTCTTTGAACCATTCATAAACATATTTCCTCCAAGCTCCCTTATTTCTTCCACCACTTGAAAAAATATATTCCTCTGCCTGCAAATAATTACAACCCAACAAATCGCCTATTTCCTCTACCGACCGGCAAAACCATTCATAGGTAGCATCAGGATTGGTTCGTATTACTAAACCAGTACGTGGATCCAGGGCTACACCCTCGCCCTCTATGGCATTCATCAGTAAATTAATAGATTTACCCGTCCACTGATCCATAATATACCCTCGCAATGAGGGGTTTAGAAAGCAGATCAGTTTAGTATAAAAAGCAGGCCCCATGCCGGGAATTTCTCCCTTCATGGATAAATCATAAAACTGTCGATAAGCCTCCTGACGATTGGGTATTTCTCCCCTTCTAATAGCGCCTACTACCGATAACCACTCTGTGCGTTTGAATAACGTGCGCGCATGGCCCCTCCTCATGCCTCCCCAGCCCAAAATGAGCAGGCTGGCATCCAGGTCAGACAAGGATGACATTAAATCCTGATCTAAAAGTACCTCTCTGTTGATGTGCCCAAAATTGAAGGCCGGAGTATGTCCGGGAAGTACTTGGCTTACCCATTTTGAAACATGTATGCTCAAAAATCGAGTGTAATTATCTTTGTTGTTAAATAAGAAATGAAAAATTTCATCATCCATAATATTGTAATTAATTGTAATAAAAAATAAGGCACCCTTAGGTTTTAAACCCTGTAAGGGAGTAGCATTATAACGTTGTATGTAATATCGTTTTATGGGTGTTATTTCACTGTAGTCAACGAAGTTCTTGCAGAACCTAATCGAAATCTCCTAACTCATAAGCAACACCTTCAAACTTTTAGCCTATAGGTTAATAAAATGGCTGAATCCCGGAGCAAACCATGCAGCAGGATTCAGCAGCTACAATAGTCAATTAATCATAATAGCTAAGGGCAATTTTCAATTCATCCCGAACGGCAACTCTTAATTCATCAGGAGCCAAAACCTTAGCTTGCTTGCCATAAGACAGTATCTCATGAATCAGATCCGGTGTGATACATAAGGCATAAGAGAATCTGACTTTTTGATCATCTTCATGTACGATTTGCTGAGAATCGTGTAAGGGCAAAGATTTAAGATACTGGGCGGTATGCACATCCGTTTCTATTACCACTTCTTTCACTTCTGCGTTTGGAAGATGGGTGATTCCAAATACATTCTTAAATTTAGAAACTGAGGTGAAATCAACCGGATATTCAAATTTTTGTGTGGACTGAACCAAAAGACTTATTCTATCCAAGCCAAAAACCCTGAACTCTTTTGTGGCGTATTCCATACCCAACAAATACCATCTCCTACGAAATTCTTTGAGCGCAAGCGGCATCACAGTGCGAAAAGTCGGATTGGTTTGTGTAAACTTAGTGTATCCGAAATTGAGTACCCACCTATCACGGATAGCCAACATTATGGCCCTGAAATGCTCTTTGCCTGGATGGTCAAATTCCTCTGGAAATACATAGTCTTTCCACTCTTCATTCAAGCCCGCCATGAAAGCAAGCTCAAAATTCTTGGCATAGCTTTGTATACTCTCCGGATCAACAGGTCTTGTAACCAAATGATACTTTTTGGTACTTGGATCACGTTCCATATCAGCCCCCATATATTCGAGCATAGCATTTTTGTACCGAAAAAAAGTGCGCTCGTTTAATTCTAGGTCCAAATCGTTGTGGGCATTAGCTAGAAATTTAATCCTATCAAAAATCTGTCCCTTGGTTTTGGGACCTGTTTTTAGGTAATCGAAAATCGCAAATATTATTTTTAGTTTTTTTGGGGTTGACATATTAAGCACGGTTTAATTTATATCCAATAGTTGATTGTGTAGACTGAAATCTTTCTTCGCGGCAGAACTTCTCCAGCTCCTCCATAGAAAAGGGCTTTCCAAACAGCACTTCATTGAGCTCCATCTTTCTCACTATATTATCTATCTGCCCTCCGCTAAGTGAATAGTGACTTGCCAAGTTGCGACATTGGTCTTCGTTGAGTACGGGTATCTTGATTTTCCATATTTCGGCTAATGTTCGGATTGAAGGCTCCCCAAAGCTCAATTTGAATAAAAATCTTCTTTCAAATGCAGCGTCAAAATTGACCAGAAAATTGGTGGTAGCTACTAAAATCCCGTTGAACCGCTCCATTTCATCTAGCAAAATGTTTTGGACCGCATTGTTGATCTGCGTAGCGACTGGATTAGTATTTGAAATAGCCGACCGTGTAGAAAATAACGCATCCGCCTCATTGAACAACAGGATAGGGGTTCGCTTACTCTTTTTGGAAATCCGATAATAATCTTTAAATATCTGTTTGGTTAACTTTTCATTCTCTCCCAAATAGGGAGATTTGATGGCGTCTATATTAATTTGTAAAATAGCCCTGCCCGTAGCTTTAGCTAATTGTAATACCGATTCTGTTTTCCCCGTTCCCGGAGCTCCAAAGAGAATCATAGTCAATCCACCTGGCAACCTTGCTTTATCCATTCGCTGACGAAACTCCTGATATTTGTCTTCTTGCAATAGATTTTCCAGCATATGTATTTGGTCATCTACACCTGATTCATAAATCAGTTTTTTAACCTTAATTTTTTCAGGTAGAAAAAAAGTGAATAAGTCTGAATTGCCCATCTCCCGACGTTTACGCGGCTGTATGGATTCAATTAAATCTAAAACAGAATCAGCCAATTCAAAAACAACCGTGGGCTGGATTTGAGTTATGTGGATTAACCCGTTTTTTACCAATTGATTTTGACCACCAATAAATTCAGCGTACAAGCAAAGTTTTTTCGAATTTACGCCTTCCACTAAATCAATCAGCTCTCCAATTTCTACTACCGGTTTTCCCATCAACTCATGCCAGCAAGCCACCAACAAAAAAGACCAATCCCTTGTGTTCAAATTATATTCCTGGAATTGTTTAAAGAAAGGAAGCTCTTCAAAGAAACTCAATTCAGAAGCCAAAAAAGGCAATACCTGATCCGACACCATTCTTTCATAATTTCCGGAAAGAACAGCCAAATCGTACAAATACTCTATGGCTGACAAATCATTGTCCAAACCAGTCAGTTGATCTGCAGGAAACGAAGCCGCATTTATTAAGGCATTTATAACTATTGGATTGAGCACATACTCTCTCGCATAGGGTGAAATTCCACCAAAGCGTACAAACTTTTTTATAAAAATACCCCTTATCCACAACTCATCAAGCATATCCATATATCCGTTTACCTCAGCATTCTCAAACCTCAGCGCTCCTTGGATAGCTCTGAAGTCTAATCCATCCCCTTTTTTACTCTCTTCAAAGGCAACTACTATCATTACCGCTTGCATAGGGCTGCAGGAAAAATACGCACACAAAACATCAATGTCTGCTTTAAAATCATCAAAAAAAGTATCATCCCAAATTTCTATGTGTCGACTGTCCAATTCAGCAATCAATCGTTCAATCAGGTACAAAAACTTCTTACTTTTAGTTTTTCGCATAATATTTGTTTTTGGGTAAATAATATTGGTATATCCACATTTATCAAACCTATAACAAACCCTATTCGTTTGTTTTAATCATTTTGTATTTCCAAAGGCCACCAGCCTTGCAATCATTCAAAAATATCCAAATTAAGACACCGTATGCATTCATACAGATAGCCTGTGAACAAACACCATTCATTAATAATGTTGTCCCAAAATAGAATCAACGTATATTAAAAAGCAAAAAAATAATCCGAATAAAAATAGAAAACAGAATATAATATCCCCATAAAAGGAATAGAACCCGATAAATCCGAGTTTGTATAGAAATATATATGGTTGTATAAATAATTCATAATACAAATATATGGAACAACAGTGTCACAATTTGACATAAATACACTTTATTGTAAAATAAATTTTACGAATGGCACTCAGCAGACAAAAAAACGTATTAATTCAGCCGTCAATAGGTAAAGTTTTAATCATTAAAGCGCCGGTGTCCGACCGCTGGAAATAGTTTATCAGAGTATATTTTGGAGAAATAATTGCCTTTTAAGAGAGAAAACACGACAATAAATTCCAAAAATCATGAAATACAAATCATATGGGAATAAAGTGAATAGACACCAATGAACAACTTAGAAATAGTTTTTAGTTCCCTAATGCAATTTTTATTTATAACGAAGAAAGGGTTACCCCTTTTTATTAGCATGGCGCGCTATGAGTAGCCACTTATCGCCATTACGTACATATACTTCACTATATAGAAGCTTGATCACAATGGGGGTGCCTTCCAAGCGAACAGAAAAGATCCCCTCACCGTGGATGATCCCCATGTCTCCGACGGATGTGCATTGTATTATTTTATGATCTACATTTTCGTACACCAGGTGAGCTGTGGCGAGATTATCCAATACTTCCTTTCGGCTCTCCATCCAACCATTAGAATGAACATAGGTCAACTGTTCATGGAGCATGGAGGACAAAGAGTCTAATTGTTGCTCCTGCATCCATTTAAATTTAGCATCATGTGCTTTTTGTATATCACCACATTGCGCTTGAACAAATTCCGGCAACCATAAAATCAGTAGTCCAAAAAAATAAAGCCAACCTCTACCAGAATTGCGTATGCAATTTCGAATGATATTATTAATACCCAATGTAGTTTCAAAAAAGCGTTTTAACATGTTTTTACGTTTTAGTCGGTAGAATGTAAATTTAGCTATTTTTACACACAGATTCAACTTTTAAGCGATTGACAAGAAAAGCAAGTATTTCCCTTTTACTGCTTATGAGCACAGCATTGCTGGGACTCACCTTAATTCAAGCCTATTGGATCAATTGGTCCGTTAAACTCAATCGAGAAAAATTAGACAAAAATATTTTCGATGCGCTGAACGATGCAACTGACCGCCTTCGCCAACGTGAAGTCAACCTTTTAATCCAACAATTTGCGCAGCCCGAAGATTCTATTAATATTTTGCCCAGTAAAGAAAATGAACCATTGCCAGATGCTGCATATAGCATCCCGGGCATCTCGCAGGCTAACCTGGAAAGCGCTCTGCTCAGACTTAGCAGGCAACCACTAACGGAGCGCTTAGACATAGAAGCGCTAAAACAATACCTCAACCAAGAATTACTGAACAGAGGGATTCAGTTGGAGTATCACTATGCTATTATTTCCAATAGCCAAAAAGCTATTGTATTGCTTGATGGATATTATGTATTCGATGAAGAAACAGACTCTATAGGGCAATTACCCTTGGGCGTAGGTCTTTTTGAGTCTCCATATAAAGTGGAAGTATTTAAAGATGCCGATCGTTTGGAATCCAGCGGCCAACTAGCTTTATTTCTCCCTGGGTTGAGTCTCCATATTTGGAATACGCTCTGGGGTACCCTTATAGGATCCTTTATTTTTACGGGATTGATTCTGTTTTGTTTTATTTATGCTTTAAGCATCGTTTTCAGACAAAAGAAATTGTCAGAAATGAAAACAGACTTTATCAATAACATGACACATGAATTCAAAACACCTATTGCAACCATAAGTTTGGCGGCAGAATCTGTGACTAGCGAAAAGGTAATCCACTCACCCGAACACATTCTGCGATTTATGCAAATCATTCGGCAAGAAAACGAGCGTATGCTTAATCAGGTAGAGCAAGTACTGCAAATAGCTCAATTAGAAAAAGAAACCCTCAACCTGCAAAAAATTAGACTCAATATGCACGATATGCTAAAACGTGCGGCAGGTCAAATCTCCATACAAGTTGAGTCACGAGAAGGTAAAATGGATATGCACCTGAACGCAGTAAACCCACATATTCTCGGAGATCAAGTCCATATAGAAAATATCGTCTTCAACCTGCTCGACAATGCCATCAAATATTCAAAAGGAAAACCAGTAATCAACATCCACACTGAAAATACCGATACAGAACTTGTCATGTCATTCAAAGACGAAGGAATAGGAATATCAAAAGAGCAGAAAAAATACATTTTTGACAAATTTTATCGGGTACCCACAGGCAATGTACACGATGTAAAGGGATTTGGCCTTGGCCTCAGTTATGTAAAGGCAATGGTGGAAGCCCACGGTGGACGAATAGACGTGCATAGTGACCCTGGAAAAGGAAGCACTTTTACAATTAGCATCCCCATAACTTCCTGATAAAGCATTAATATTAACAATTTTTATTACCCCTAGATAATAAAAACACACTCCTTAAGTTTAATAAATAGAAACAGCATACCTATGAATCCTAATGAATACGAATTGTTGCTGGTAGAAGATGACGTCAATTTTGGGGAAGTCCTCAAAAGTTATCTCGAAATGCATGATTTTAATGTAATTCTAGCCAAAGATGGACAAGAAGGACTTCATATGTTCCATCGGGACAAATACGACCTATGTATTCTCGATGTAATGATGCCTAAAATGGATGGCTTCACCCTGGCTAAGTCAATTAAAGACAAGGATCCAGATATGCCTATCATTTTTCTGACAGCAAAATCATTTAAAGAGGATGTGCTGGAGGGTTTCAAAACAGGTGCAGATGATTATCTGACTAAACCTTTCAATTCAGAGGAACTATTGGCGCGTATAAAAGCGATATTAAAAAGGAGTAAGCCCAAAACAAAGCTTAATTCTGACATTAAAGAGTTTTACCTGGGCAAATACCACTTCAATTTTCCTATACGTATGCTGCGTTATGAGCTTAATGGAGAAGAAGTTCAAGAAAAATTGTCTCCTAAAGAAGCACAGTTACTCCGGGTATTTTGCTTAAATAAAAATGAAGTTCTGTCAAGATCCGAGGCATTGATTACCATTTGGGGGGAGGACAATTATTTTACAGCGAGAAGCATGGACGTTTTTATCACAAAACTTCGCAAATATTTGCGCCATGATCCCAATATTGAATTGGTAAATATCCATGGAAATGGATTCCAACTGCTCATTAAGGAAGAAGAAAATGAGAAAGCCTAAGTAGCTCACTATACCCTTTATTATTTACCCCAAAGAGAATATTTTTCTCCACTAAAGCTATTTTCGGCTAAAAAAGACGAGAGCTTTCTCAAATTGTCTTTTTTAAATCCAAACAGAATAGGTCAAGGCAGCGTAGCCCCTAAAAAAATCGTTACATTTATACTCTGATGCACTACAGAGTTCTATCTATGGCTTTAACCATTGACTTGAATTTACAAGAAGAAAATATCATACACGCCTGCATCAGGAATGAGTCCTGGGCACAACGCCACCTTTATGAAGAACACTATAGCTTTTTAATGAGCATATGTATAAGATATGCATCCAACCGCGAAGAAGCCAAAGATTGGTTACAAGATTGTTTTTTAAAGATATTTCTCCATATACATCAATACCAGATCGGAACTTCACTCAAAAGCTGGATGTATAGACTTACGGTCAATCAGTGTGTAGACCAAATCAGAAAACAATCCCGTGTGCAATGGGAAGATGCGGCTTACTTTCCGGAATATGGCGCCGAACCCGAAATTTTGGCCCAGTTAGAGGCAGAGGAAATACTAAATGGAATACAGCATATGAGTGTTCGGTATCGAGCTGTTTTTAATCTTTTCGTTATCGAAGGGCTTACCCATGCTGAAATTGCAAAAGAATTAGGCATTAATGAAAGCACCTCGCGCGCCAACCTTGCCAAAGCACGAGCCCAATTGCGACAATTTATTTTAAAACATAAGGTATGAAGGAACAAGAGTCACCCTTTCCAGACCCTTCCAATCAACTTTGGATTGACAAGCTTAAAGGCCTTCATTTTGAGCCAGAACCAAGAGATTGGGAAATACTGCATGCTAAGCTCCAGCAACATCAAGAAGATGATATATTACGCAAGCAGATCAGTCTTCAACATCATACCTATTCTGATGCCGCGTTTGAAAATCTTGAAAGTCGAATCCGGAGTTTTCATCAAAATGTACGCTACATCCGATTAGCAAAAATGGCTGAACTTTTCGCATGCTGGCTGCTCATCTGGTTCTTTTTTAAAGGTGGCATGGACCTAAATAAACCTTCAAATGACCAATCTACTTTTTATAAAAGCGATACCGTAGTATTAAATTCTCATAATAATGAAGGCTTCCAGGAGTATGCACCTTCAGCTTTATCAAATCTAGGCCTCGATAAGGTTCAAAAACACAAGAACCCACCTCTATACCCAAAAAGAAATGCCCTTGCAAATAATGTTGTAAAGTCAAACAATATCCCCCCTGAATTGCACACTACTTTTTACTCGTCGACAAAGGATATAAATCAATATCGGGCATCTTCAGATAAAATAGAGCTAATTTCTTCCACAGAAAACCAAGAAATTGCAACTGCAATGATGGTTCAATCAGAAATAACTCGGCTACCTATTACGATTACACCTATGGCTATCAATACCAATTTGTTGGCTCCTATGCAAAAAACTACATCAACCCTAGCCCCTATACACCCAAAAACAAATTCATGGTGGGTGGACCTTGGTGGAATAATTAGTCGTGATCTTATCAAGTCACCCTATCCAGTTCAAATTTCCGAAGAAAGACTTGGTAGAATTTCAGGCAGCGGAGGATTAAATACTGGAGTAGTCTATTCTACCCCGATAACTGACCTTGCCGTTTCAGCGCAATACGAATTCAAATCCTATGAAAGTGTGTATGGAGGCAGAAACCAGATCCATATGATCAGCATTCCGCTACAAATAAGGTTCAAACTTCCTGAAATGGGTGCATTCCAAGGATATATTACCACTGGATTGTTGCCTCAATTTGCAGCATATGCACATTATTCAGAAACCGCTTACTTTGAGACAAATCCACACCTCCGTTATCGTGAAAACAACATTAAATTAAATAGTGCTGGTATTCTTTCAACTTCTGCCTACGAAAGCGGAATCCTGGAAGGCGAAAGCTACCGAGGCAATCAAAGTCTTTCTGCAATCTTGGGAATTGGTGCTGAATATCAAGTAAATGAGCGCATTAAAATATACTTGGAACAATCCTATCAGCATTGTCTGGGGAAGAGCGCTTTCGGGCCTGGATTTGACCAGTTTTTCAGCTCTACCATCCATATTGGGGTACGCACTCCGTTTAAAATACGATAGAAGTAGTAATTTCAAAACAAGGGAACAATAATAAAACCTCAAAAACTGTATTTGTAGCAAGCTACTAAACAAATTTATTGTCCTGGGTCTTTATTATCATCTTTGGGGGTATTCCGTGGTTTGTTAAAATTACCTGGT
This sequence comes from uncultured Saprospiraceae bacterium, assembly GCA_964449535.1. Lineage (GTDB taxonomy): Bacteria > Bacteroidota > Bacteroidia > Chitinophagales > Saprospiraceae > SLDF01. The sequence goes on along the minus strand of CAYUZA010000004.1, from coordinate 42,479 downwards.
GGATAGTCTCGACGGTTATCTTGCCCAGAGGAATAATCTCGGCGCTCTTTAGGCGGATAGGGCGGGCGTTGATCCCGATTATCTCTCCGATCTTGTTGTCCTCCACCGCGGTACGGCGGTCTTGAACCAGGCCTTCGCATGGGAGGGCGTTGGTTTTTCTTAGATTCTTCTTTTTCTTTATTGTATTCTTCCTGCGGTTTGGCCTCGTGCACAACAAGTTTCTTGCCATTTACTTCACGTCCATTTACGTGCTCGATGGCGCGCAAAGCCTCCGATTCTTTAGGCATTTCAATAAACGCGAATCCTTTACTATTGCCCGTTTCCCTATCGCGAATGAGTTTAATGGTCTTTACATCGCCATACAAAGCAAACAGCTTGATGACATCGATCTCATCAAGACCGTAATCCAAGTTTCCAATAAAAATATTCATTCGCTACGCATTATTAAAGTAAAAACAGCAAAGGCGGCAATTATGCCGCCTTGAATTACCAACTTACATGATCATCATTCTCATCCTTCACCAATTCCTCTCGGCCAATTCCATTGGCTTGACTAGCTTCCCACTCTTCTTGCCTGCGCTCAAATTCATCATAATCATAGTCAGGCATCAACTCCGTCTTTACCTTGTCAACCACTTCAGTTAATGAAGACAAAAATCTATTGAAGTCCTCCTTATAAATAAAAATTTTATGGCGCTCATACCCCTCTCCATCAAAGCGCTTGGTACTTTCTGTCAAGGTAATATAGTAGTCTTCACCTTTTGTTTTGCGAATATCAAAAAAATAGGTACGGCGCTTGCCCGCTCTAATCTTGTTTGAATAAACAGTATCCGCACGTTGTTGTCCACGATCACTTTCCACAGTAAAAAATTCTTTTTAGATAGTTGATTAAAAAATATGTATTTGCAAATTTAGAGGCTAATCCTCACAAAATATGCTCTTGTTGAATTTATTTTTTATATAAATGTTATTCAAGTCATAAAATGATAGTATTGCAATTACGAACTATAGCAAACCCATCACTGCACCAAAAGTAGTTACCTTAAAAAATGAAAAAATAATAGAATGGGTCCGTTTTATCGGACAACAGTTCATGATTTATAGTGCTGAATTACAGCATTTTAAAAATATACACATGGCTTTTATGGCAAAGCCCAAAAACTTTAAAATTTATAACCCTTAGTATTCAAGTCTATTCATTTATATGCCTGCCATCATAGTTTTGCTCGATATTCTCAACTACATTCATTTGCATCGCAAATGCAGTACGCACAAATAATTATATTCCGAATTTGAACGTATTAACATATGTTGCTTTACATCAACCATAAGGCAGTTTAATTTATAGTAACCTGACTTGGTTAAATCCATTTTTATGATGAGATTATAAAAGATTTAATTTAAGATTTGATTAGACAAATCCAACTCAACTAGGTTACTTTATTTAGTTTTGCAAACGATTATGGCTATAAAATTTCCATTTGAAACTGAAGTTATTGCAGTTGACCTAGGCGATAAAGGTCAGGCTATTGCCAAAGATGCTGAAGGAAAAGTGTTTTTGGTAGAAGGCCTGGTACCAGGTGACCGAGCCAAAGTTTTGGCACTCAAAAAGCGTAAAGGCATTATCGCTACCCGAATGCTGGCTGTTATCAATGCTTCACCTGATCGCGTAGAGCCATTTTGTCAGCATTTTGGAATATGCGGAGGCTGCAAATGGCAACACATGGACTATACCGCCCAACTGAAATTTAAAGCAAAAAGCGTAGTAGATGCCATGCAGCGGATCGGACATGTCCCAATAGGCTCATTCCTCCCCATTGTTGGAGCGCAGGATATTCGCTTTTACCGAAACAAATTGGAATATACCTTCTCAGACAAACGATGGCTGCAGGAGGCAGAGATAAAAAGTGGTCTTCCCATAGCAGAGCTCAGGGCTTTAGGATTTCATCGCCCAGGCGCATTTGACAAGATTGTAGATATAAACCATTGCAGTCTACAAGATGATTTTGGCAACACCCTTCGACTGGCGGTAGGTGAGTTTTGTCGCAAAGAAAAATATACCTTTTTTAACTTAAGGGAACAGACAGGGTTGATGCGAAACCTTATGCTGCGCAATAGTAGCTTGGGCGAATGGATGGTTTGTGTAATTTTTGCACAACACGATGAAAAACGCATACTACATTTGATGAAATGGCTTGGGGAACAATTTCCAACCATTACCAGCCTCCAATATGCTGTGAATACAAAACGAAATGATTCCCTATTTGACTTGCATTTTCAATTATACGCGGGTAGAGACCACATTTTTGAGCAGCTGGGTCATGTTCGATATAAAATAAGTCCTCAATCTTTTTTTCAAACCAATTCGCACCAGGCAAAGGTGCTCTACGATATTACTCGCGATTTCGCTGGACTTAAAGGTGAAGAGACGGTATATGATCTGTATTGTGGTACAGGATCCATAGGCCTTTACCTCGCAGATACCGCCCGGACCATCATTGGTATCGAGGAGGTACCCGCTGCAATTCAGGATGCAGAGCAAAATAAAGCCCTTAATCAGGTTCTGAATGCCCACTTTTACACTGGAGACGTACGTTTTTTACTGGATGAAGAACTGCTCCATCGACACGGAAAACCCGATGTCATTGTCACGGACCCTCCCCGGGCAGGTATGCATGCTGATGTCATTAAAACGCTGCTTCAAGTCCGAGCTCCCCGAATAGTCTATGTGAGCTGCAATCCTGCTACCCAGGCTAGAGATCTGTCCATGCTAGCCGAAGCATACCGGGTAGACAAGTTGCAACCGGTGGACATGTTTCCGCATACCGCACATGTCGAAACTGTCGCTCTATTGAGCCGTACGGAAATATAATGCTAAAAACTGGGCTTATTTTTAAGCGAAAATGCATCTGAATAGCTACTTTTCAAAAAAATAAAGGAATGGATGAATCAATTAATAAACCAGAGCAGCATTTCCGCGTTGTGATCATCGGCGCTGGGTGTTCAGGGCTTGCGGCCATCAAGGCTTTGCAAGATAGGGGGATCCAATCGATGGTTTGCCTTGAACAAAACGAAGAGGTAGGAGGCAACTGGCTATATTCAGGCTCACCTTCCCACAGCAGTGTATGTGAAACTACACATCTGATTAGTTCCAAAATACTGTCTCAGTTTGAGGATTTTCCAATGCCGGCAGATTATCCCGACTATCCTTCCCACCGGCAAGTACTGGCTTATTTCAAAGCCTATACAGATAAGTTTAACTTACGCCCTTACATTAGATTTGGCCAAAAAGTAGAAACTGCTACCCGACAACCTCACGGTGGCTGGAGAATACAAACGGACAAAGAAGATTTTTTTGCGGATTACTTAGTAGTTAGCAATGGGCATCATCATGTTCCCAGACATCCGGTGTTGCCTGGAACATTTACAGGGGAATACATGCACGCGCACCAGTTTAAAAACAATCGCAACTTTGAAGGAAAACGGGTGCTAGTCATAGGGGCAGGCAATTCAGGCTGCGATTGTGCAGTCGAATGCAGCCGGGTAGCGGATCTAGTAGATATCAGTATACGAAGAGGACACTATATTGTGCCTAAATTTATGATGGGAAAGCCCACGGACATGTTTAACGCCGGTACTCTCTGGGTACCGTCATTTATACTCAATCCACTGCGTCGGCTAGCACTTTTTGTTCAAATTGGATCCTATAAATCTTATGGCCTGGATGATCCGGATTTTCCGGTCACCCGAGACCACCCTACGGTCAATTCAGAACTATTGTACCAACTGAGGCATGGTAAGGTGACCCGAAGACGAGGCATAAAGGCTGTAGAGGGCCACAAAGTTGTATTTGATGATGGCTATGAAGCTGAATATGATATAATCCTTGCCGCCACTGGCTATAAAATCGCCACCCCATTTCTAGATCCTACCTTACTTGATTTTTCTGATGCAGACCGTTTAGAACTTTATCTAAGGATGTTCTATCCAAGTGTTCCTGATTTGGTTTTCATTGGTCTAACTCAACCGCAAGGAGCGATTTGGCCACTGTCTGAATTGCAATCCCGCCTTGCGGCCGCTTATATTGATGGTGCATATCGGTGGCCGAAGGATATTCTCGAACGTGCCGAAGCTGAAGCCGACGCAATCGAACGACAATTTTTAAAAAGAAAGCGCCACACGATCGAAGTCGACTTTCACGCTTTCCGCAAAAGACTGAAAAAGGAACTTTCAAGCGCAACCCACAAAATAAGCGCGTATGTCTGAAGATAAATTCAAGGTTCTCATTACTGGCGGAAGTTCAGGGATTGGATTTGAAACTTGTCGACGTTTTCTGCAAGCAGGATATGAAGTTCTTTTTACAGGCCTGGAAATGTCGGAAACAAATCAGGCAGCCGAGCGATTAAGAAGAGAATTTCCGGAATCTACAATCCACATATGGTGGGGAGATCTTAGTAATACGGATGAAGTTATTGCCTTGATAACCGAAGCTGAACAACGCCTGGGCACTCCAGATGTGTTGGTGAATAACGCCGGATTTGGATTATACGGTTCTGCGCTAGACTATGACCATACGCGTGAAGAACAGATGATTCAATTGAATATTCGGACTTTAGTGCGATTGAGCGGGCATTTTGGAAAAAAAATGAGAGATCAAAACCGAGGGCACATTATCAATATTGCCTCTATTGCTGCCTTTCAACCTACGCCTTTTTTAAGCGCTTATGGTGCATCCAAAGCCTTTGTACTTCAGTATACCATGGGTTTGCAAAGTGAATTTGAGGAAATTGGCCTAAAAGTTAGGGCGACGGCTATTTGTCCAACGCCAGTACGCACAGGTTTTGAAAGAACTGCCGGACTCGAAAAGACAAACCTTTTTAAAAGTTGGATGGTTTCAGATGTCCATACTGTAGCGGATACCATATTCAATGCAGTACAACACCATTGGTATTACCGGGTGCCTGGTAGATTTTTTCATAGGCTGAATCACATCAGTCGCAGGCTACCTTACCGGTGGCTTACATGGGTAGGATTACGATCTATAAGGGAAATTTCAAAGTAGGCATTCGCAATTGTTTTAAACGTTTCAATCCTTTTCTTAACCACATAAAAAATGAAATCATGGAATTAAACGCTATATTCCGAGGTTTAAAAGTGGTAGAGCTTGGTTCAGTTTTAGCAGCTCCCGCTGTAGGAATGTGGTTTGCAGAATTAGGCGCCAAAGTCCTCAAGATTGAAAATCCGTCCACCCACGGAGATGTTACCCGAACATGGAAAATTTCGGGTGAAGTAGACAGAGGAAATATTTCCGCATACTTTGCATCTGTCAATGCAGGTAAAGAGCATCGCTGGCTGGATATAGGATCTACAGAAGGAAGACTTGAGCTTGAAAAAGAGCTTCAAAATGCAGATATATTATTGGTCAATTTCAAAGAAGGGGATGATGAAAAATTTGGTTTGTCATACCGGAAACTCCATGAAAAATACCCTCGCCTCATTTATGGCGCTATTACGGGTTTTAGAACTGAACCCGGTCGAGTGGCTTATGATTTGATTTTACAAGCAGAGACCGGTTACATGAGTATGAATGGTACACCTGACTCTGGTCCTGTTAAAATGCCGGTAGCTTTTATGGATTTGCTGGCAGCTCATCAACTTAAAGAAGGCCTGCTTTGTGCCCTGCTTCATAGAGAACGCACCGGCAAAGGGGCTTTAGTGCGAGCCAGCCTCGAAGATGCAGGTTTGTCAGCACTTGCAAATCAAGCCACCAATTACCTGATGAATAATCATATACCCCAAAGAATTGGTTCATTGCATCCCAATATAGCACCTTATGGTGAACAATTTACCAGCAAGGATAACGTACAGCTTGTTCTTGCGATAGGAAGTGATCGTCAATTTGCGAGCCTATGCAGTATTTTGGGCAGCCCTGAATTGGCTCAGGAAACTGATTTTATGGACAATGCTTCACGTGTACAGAACAGGGCCAGACTTTTTGAAAAACTTCAAATGTTATTTGCTAACCATCAAGGCAATGATGTCTATCAGCAGCTTAAAAAAGCGCAAGTCCCAGTCGGTATGATCAAAAACCTGCAATCCGTATTGGATAACCCTATGCATAAATGTATGATATGGTCCACTGAAGAGGGTGGATACGCTACCCAAAGAATGCGTACGGCAGCTTTTTCATTTGAATAAGGAATGATAACTGCTTACCCAATAACCTTTTCAATGGCTTCATACGGGGGGAATTTCCCCTTCGTAGTAAAAGACAAGAAATAGCCCCCACCACCAGCGCCACACAATTTAATGACATAGTCCGGATTGTCTATCCCGGATTTGAATATATGATGTAAAGAATCAGGTATGAGCCAGCGCATATGCTTCCATTGATACTCACTAATCAAGCGCACAGAAGTCCAAAACCCATCAATTTCTGCCTGTAATAAGGACTGAATGGCATTGTCCTGCGCATTAGCCAACTCTTCCATAGCTCTGGCATAGGTGTGGTCCTCCGCTATTTTCTGGCGAAATGAGCCTACCAAAGCCTGGGTTTCTCTAGGCACCCCTGAGTCCAAAAGAAAAGCATCAACATCGGGATCTGCCCACTCCACTCGTTTAGCCCCTTTCTTGGATTGAAATAATATTGGTGCTCGCCAATAGGACACCAATGGGTCTATCCCAGAGCTTCGGCCGTGAAAAACAGCCTCTGCAGCTGCCATCCAGGATCGCAGTGTTTCAGGATCCAAAGAATCGATATCAACTCCATACCGATGAAAAAATGCTGCTGTAAGTGCGCCCGAGCTGCCTAAACCGTATCCCCCCTTTATGGAACTATCAAAAACTAAACCTTTTTTGATATCAAGCTTGAAAGCGTCAACTTTAGCTGGTAAATCTGTTATTGTAGCTAATTGATCAACCCAATTCAATAGCCTTGCATCTACGACAGAAGATTCCACCCATTTTCCGAAATATCTCTCATATGGAAATGCTAAAGCTGCGGAACCTTGAAGTACAGTGTACTCTCCAAACAAAAGTATTTTCCCTGGAAAAGGTCTAACTTCAACAGACATACCCATCAACGGATCAATACAAAACTGCCGGTGCGGTTAATTATTTTTTCACCGCAGCGAAATTGTATCATAAAAAGATAGGTTCCAGGAGGCATTGGCTGCCCTTTGAAAGTACCATCCCAAGGCTCAAAACTATTATTGGTACTAAATACCAGTCCTCCGTTGCGTTCATAAATGTCAAACCTGATCAACTCGTCGTAAGTATAGGGATTGGAAATAAAATAAGTCTCATTCAATCCATCCCCATTGGGCGTGAAAGCATTTGGCATTGGTAGATTTTCGCAATCAAGCAAGGCAGGATCTATGACAGTTAACTGCAGTGTATCTCGGGCAATACAGCCTCCATAATTAACACTATATACATAAGCCGTTGTGACAGTAGGATTCAAGACTGGATTGCTTGCCATTGGGTCAGAAACCCCGATAGTTGGATTCCAACTATAACTAATACCACAATTCTGTGAAGGCCTTGCTGACATGCTTGACCCTAAAAATAAGGTTGTATCGCGATTGAGAAGCTTGTCGTGATCAACAAACTGGGCATTAGTTTGCAGTACGGTCAGCTCTGGACTATAAAAGCGAAGTTGGTTCAGCAATCCACGAAACCTACTGTCTGTTGAGCCTACACAAGGACCGCTACCAATTAGCAAAGGTGCATCATTGGTCAGATTAAGCGTGAGATTTGTGCTGGTGGTCTGCTTCAATTGGTTGTTGATGTACAAATCATGCCTTCGTCCACCACGACTTACGATTACTTGCTGCCAACAACGATCTGTATCTATCCGACCCCTTAGTACTACCCGGTTATTCGCGGATTCTTCAAACTCGACAACTACCTCCAAGGTACTGGCATTGTATTTTATAGAAAACCCATTATTGCTGACACAACTTTCCTTTTTGGATAACAAAACAACCTGCCCGGACCCAACTGTAGGTCGAAAATAAAAATGTACACTAAGTGAAGCACGAGTAAATAGCCCTGCAGATGAAGATGCGCTGATATCTACTTGCTGCGTGAGGCCATCAAATATTAAGGCATCACCCCCGATTCCACAATCACAGTTTAGCGGTCCACCAGTTTTAATGGAATCCGTATTACCTGTAACATCCGAAATCGAACATCCATCAAACCGAAAATCCCCCAATGGTGCCACCTGTGCATTTGATTTAAAATGGATACACAAGAAGCCAATGATTGCTATTAAAAATATTTTCATACTAGTTGGAACGAAAGACATACCCCTCATATTTTGCAATATCCTGCAAATCTAAAATCTAGATGGCAATTATTAGGCAAATGTACGCTTATGAATGGTGTAGAAAGATAAAAGTCCTGAATCCTGAACGCCTTTAAATCAATTCTAGATGTAACGTCTTTATTTGTTTTTTTCTGTGAAAAAAACTTTTCTCTGAAAAAAACAATATTTACCTTTCAACCGCCTAAACTAAAAATCATGAAAAACATCCTAAAAGAATTTCGCAGCTTTATTATGACTGGCAATGTAATAGAATTTGCAGTTGCCGTAATTATGGCCGGAGCAGTAGGTGCTGTAGTCAATGGGTTTGTAAATGATATCGCAATGCCTATCGTAGGATTCTTTACTGGAGGTGTTGATTTTTCTGACTTTAAAATTGTGTTGTCGGCCGCAGTACCAGCCTCTGAAGGAGTAACAGCAAAAGAAGAAGTAGCTATACGTATTGGTGCATGGATTAACACTTTGGTCAATCTGGTAATAGTTGGCTTTATCATGTTTACCATCATAAAATCATATAATCGAATCCGGAAAAATGAACCGGAAGCGCCCCCTGCTCCTAGTGGACCCACTCAGGAGGAATTGCTGGCAGAAATTCGAGATTTGCTTAAAAATAAATAAAGCGTATCTTCAAGATTTGAAGACATCGATCCAGGCCTTTATACCTCCTTGTAAATTACCTATTCTGGTAAATCCTAGTTGATCCATTACTGCGCAAGCTGCCTCGCTCCTTTTACCGCTATTGCAATGCACTACTACTTCACGATTTTTCCAGTCTTCAAACTCCCCCAAACGTGCCAGGAATTCACCTAAAGATACCAAGGTTCCACCCAAATTAAATTCCTCATATTCATCAGGTTCGCGAACATCCAACAATAGAAATTCTGCTTTAGCATCTAATTTTTCACGAAGTTCTTGTGGACTGATTGGGTACACCATAATTTTACTTGATTACTATAAACCTATGAGGCTGCGAAGGTAAGACTTCTCCTTCTCTTTCCAAAATAAGCACATATATACCATTAGGCAAATGCGATACTCCTAAACGCTCCTTCCAACTAGTGCGCATCTGGCACCTACCATTTGTATCGTAAATGCGAATCACCGTCCCATCACAATCAGTGCAAGAGAGCTGCAATTCATCTGAAGCAGGATTGGGAAAAATCCGCAAATCAGTATGTAAGTTTACTTCTTTAGTAGCCACCAAATTTTCATCATTCAGGATAGGTCTGACCATGATCGAACCGTCAATTTTATTGGGCAAAGATGCAAATGCCTGCCAGTTTCCGGAAAGACGTACGAAAATTTGCTCTGTGCCTCCTGATTGATTTCGATCAAATCCAATAGGAATTGGATTGTCAGTTACGTTTACTTGTTGGATTCCTATATAAAAAGGTCCCGCAGGTATGCGCAACGTGGATGGTTCCAAAGTCTCGGGATCCAATATGGCATATCCAGCATATCCATTAAAACCTGCAATATAGCGGTCAGCATATATTGGTCTCTTCAAAACATCCGTATAATCAGCGGTGTCTTTAAGCTCACCTATATACACTTTTATGTTAAAAATTTGATTAGACACATCTGTATCCAAATGAGGGAAGTGAAAAAATATAGCATTCAGAAACCCTTCTTTCTCGGCAGTAAATCGGGCCACCACCTCTGAAAGGGTTCCGGGTGAACTCCTCACAGCCAAACCCAATTCAGCTGTGCCATCGTCATAAGCAAAATAGTTTTTTAATTCAGTTTGCCGTTTAACCGTGTTGTTCTGTAATAATTCCGGAAAACCGGCATTACGCTCCTGATCCTGCTCAAAAGTATAAGTTGTCTCAATACGAAGGCTATCCTTATTCCGGGACCAGTTCAAAAATGCATTAAGCCATGTATCTGTGCGCAAATCATTATTAAAAAAATGACGCCCAGGAGCAAGATTTCGCTGATTTTGCGGAACAACCGGAGGCACCTCCAATAGTGTCAGGTCATTGGTAATGGTATAATCCTCGTACAGCTCCCGCAAAGAAAAATTACTGGGCTCTGCAATGGCCAGCGACGAGAAATGAT
>CAYUZA010000004.1:0-32082 GCA_964449535.1 uncultured Saprospiraceae bacterium | reverse complement strand
AAGTATTATTTTTATTAATATATTTATTTTTTTTTGATATATTTTGCCTTATCTACCTCAAAATGGCTAATGGGCATTGACGTATAAGGTGTTATAAAAGAAGGCGGTAAAGCCGTAAAAGCAACATCCGTATGGGTACCATTGGGCACAAAACCATGAGTAAGGCGGACATAATCCAAGTGCCACAATTCAGTCATACCTGTCTTAGAATTGATATTTATAAAACGAAATTGAAAATCTCTGTGCAGGTATTCATCAGTTAACAAAATCAGACGAAATGTAAAATCAGGTGATTCTTTTATGGGGTAATTATCACTCAGCCCCGTATAATCAGTGATTTTCTTCCATTCGCCTGTTTTGTTTTTAAATTCTAAAACCAGAGAATCTGTTTCTCTTGGTCTTGGACCCTGTCCCTTTGGCTGCGTATAAAAACTCAAGTATACATCATCTTGCTGTCGGTATGTACTCAAATCGATATAAGTGGAAGTCAAATAATCAGATCGCCCCCTATCTCCCTTGTATGGACTGCCTGTGACGTCCAGTCCATCAAAAGTTGCCACACCAACGGACACGGGTCGCACCCCTAAAGTGTTATTAACAAAGACATGTTTATCTACCCAAAATACCTCTTTTGGATAAGGCCCTGCATAAGAAAAATCATCAAAAAAAGGCAACCTCAGAGGCCTCCTAATCTCTATAATAAGTTCAATTTCAACACATGCCTGATCTTCATTACAAGCTATTAGACAGAATGTATCTCTTTGTATACCAGTCACTTGAAATGCATCAATATCTACGCAAAACCCTAGTAAGTTGGTGTTGATATGACTTGGAGTTGAGCATGAGCTTTCCTCCAATGTAACTATTGGCTTCTGATTAATACGAAGAGTATCAAAGCAGTACTTCAGACTCGATTGAGAGGGCATCTGCACAAATCTTTGGATCGACAGCGTGCGCTGATTTTGTTCCGTTTTTTGCTCCAACTGAAAATTAAATGATGTTGGGTACCATTCCAGCTGAGCAGCAACATAGAAATTCGGCATTAAAAATGTCACCATAAAAACAGTAACTTGTAACATTTGGGATAATTGTCGAAAACCCATGTTCTTTATTTTAATTTGAAACGAAGGTAATGTTTGTTTGTTGTATACATTTTACCTCTTTATAACTTACCATTTGGACTTTATTCACAAAAACTCGGTTTTTGGGGCTGGGTAACTACTTTAATTGTATCTCCCATAAGCATCTTAGCTACAGGAGAAAAACTTGGTTCCTGTATATGGACAAACGCTGAAGGCCCAGATGATTCTTCGGGTGTTTGCTCCACCATAACTAATTTGAGTCCCCGGCATAAAAACAAAGCCTCTGCATAAGTCTTGCATACTAAATTAGGCATTTCTATCTCACCTCCCAAAGATTTAGATACAATAAAACCCAGTGTTGCACCTTTTTCTATCATTACATCTGTCTTGCGTTCATTGGCCGATACAATAGTATCTCCTTCATAAACAACTGCCAAAATATAACCCTCAGGTCCTGCATCAAAACGAGTATCCAATATCTTTGTAAAAATATCAAATCCCTGCTTTAGCTCCCTTGATTTTCGATCATAGCTTTTTCCATAAAGAATGGGTAACCTACCCGATGGAATTTCATCAGCCTTATTTTTAGTAATACTCAAATAAACTTTACGGTTACGCTTCACTCGCTCACCTGGCAAAGGATTTTGCGATAGAATCAATCCACCCTTTTTATTCAATTCGAACACCGAATCTATTACAATAAGCTCAAAACCCTGGTCATCAGCCACAAGCATAGCATCTTCAACCTGCATACTTGTAAAATCAGGCAGCTCTATAGCCTCACCATGACGAGTTACAATCCGTAAAAAAACAATAACCAACAAAATAAAACCTACAAATGCAGCTCCTGCAAGCAATAAATGCTTGATAACAGGCCTTTTATGTAGGAAATCCAAAATTTTTGTCATCATAATGGATATACTTAAGGATTAGTTGATAATGGTGTCATTGTTACCTTGCCCTCACGCTTCAGGATGCCATAATCAATGATTTTATCTATAAATTGATGGGGCTGAAGACCCTCCAAGGCTGCTTGATGAAAAATACACGTAGCTGGGGTCATTCCTGGCAATGAATTTACCTCAATTATGTAAACCCTAACGTCTTCCGGGCTATAAATTTTCACAAAAGCATCAATGCGGCAATATCCCTCCACACCCAGGATCATAGCTGCTTTTTTAAGCGTTTCCTTTACCTTTTGCGAAATGGAAGCGGACACCACTGGATCCTTGTCGTAGCGTGCCGGTGTGATATTCTGCCCTTCACCCGCAAGAAATTTCTCTTCTAAGCTCAATACCTCCCCACCGCTAAGGGCTTCGGATGCTTCGAATACCTCATAGACCGGCTGGCCCAGTCCGTTGGTACGGGTATACATGCCGCCGGTGACTTCGAGGAAATGGCGGGCATCTCCTTTCTGGATCATTTCTTCGATCAATACCACCGGTTTTTTCGGAAATTCCTCATTATGTGCCAGTTTCAGTGCCTGCCGCTGGGCCTCTGAGGGTTCGGCTGCGTCCCGGAAAAGGGTGTCCAGGTAGTCACACATCTGTTGCCGGTCGCGGATTACTTTCACAGCGGAGCTGCATCCGTCGTCAACGGGTTTGGCCACCAGGGGGTAGCTGAATTCAGCTTCTGTCCGGGCGCAGGCAGCGGCCGGGTTTTTGGCATAATCAGCCTTTAAAAGCAGTTTTTGCCGGGCCACATGGAAGCCATGGGAAGCCAGTGTTTGCAGCGTACGGTATTTATCGATGGTGGTCGATGAGGAGGCGATACCAGAGCCATTATAGGGCAGGCCGACTTCCTCCAGTTTGGCCTGGAGAGCACCATCCTCCCCGGGCCTGCCGTGCAGCGCAATGAACGCGGCGTCGGCCATATCAGCCAGCTGTCCGAAGGTCACAGGCACCGGCTCGAAAATCACTTCGTCGCCGGCAAATTGCCGGGTGATGTCGCCACAGGTACGTCGTATGTCGTCAATCACGGCATGTCGACGGAAGTGTTTGATCTTGTGGGCGATATCGTCGGCATTGTCCTTCAGCATGAGGTGGATGGGCAATAGATACAATTCAAAAGCCTGCTCCTTACCGGTGAGAAATACCGGAATGGGCTCGTAATCTGCCGAGGAGGCCAGTTTTTCAAAAATATTGCGACCGCTTTCCATGGAAATATGGCGTTCGAAGGAGTAGCCTCCCATGATGACGGCGATGCGTTTTTTCTTTTCTCCGGATGCGGTAAGACTCCCGGATTTTGAAAAAGCCTCCAACAAAGCGGGTATTTTACCACTTAATCTCAGGCTCTCCCGGTCGCGTTCGTACAGGGAAATGTAAATCAGATAGGTCAGAAACTGCGAGGGATTCAGCCCGATTTCTGCTGCTTGGTGAAAGAAGAAGGACGAAGGCATCATGCCGGAGGTGGTGTTCGGATCGTTGAGTATGATGTGCCCGTCTTTAGATAGAAAACCATCAATTCGGGCATAGGTTTTGAACTCCAGATAGTCAAACAGGCGCTCGCATTCCCGGCGAATGGCATGGATTCCTTCATCTTCGAGCTGGATGGGCGTTTCTTTTCTGGAAAGACCCGGCAGGTATTTAGAGCGGTAGTCGAATACTTCAGTGCCTTTGATGATTTCCGTAGGGGGAAGTGCGGTGCACCCGCCATCCGGCAGACGAAGTACAATACAGGAAAACTCACGGCCTTCGATAAAAGACTCCACGATGACTTCGCGCTCTGAGAGGACGCCTTCCAGCAGCACTTCCTGTTGTCCTTCCGCCACAAACCGGTTTTCGAGAAACGCCAGCAACTGGCTGGGTAGGTACAGGGTTTCACCGTCGGCCATCATGGGAAAGCCCAACCCATAGCGGATATCGGTCCAATCGCGGATGGCCTGCTCCTTTTCTTCCTGCGTAAAGGCCAACCAGTCAGCTGACTGCAGGCGGAGGCGGAAAAATGCTTTTTCTACTATTTCATTGAAAGCTGCCTCGTCGGCTGTACGGAGGATGGAAACACCTATGGAAGAACCTTGATTGGCCGGTCGCACGACCAAAGGAAGGCCCACATGGCTGACAATTTCCTCAAAATTCCAGTCGTCCTGCCGCTGGATAATCCGAGAGGCGGGAGTGTGAAATCCGGCGGTCCGCATCAGTTTTTTTTGCAGCACCTTGTCCATGCCAATGGCGCCAGCCACTACACCGCTGCCGGAGTAGGGAATCTGGTAGAGATTCAGAAAGCTTTGAATCTGGCCGTCTTCGCCAAATTCGCCGTGCAGAGCGAGGAAGGCAAAGTCAATCATGCCCGCGACCTCTTCCCAGGAGAGTACTTTTCCCACGCGTCCGGCGATGGACTTTAATTCGGCATCGGGCAGGTATCCAAGGCTGTCCATGTACAGCTGAAAATGAGACTCAGCATCGGGCAGCACGTCAGCCGGAGGATAAAAGTCGCGGATGGTGCCTTTGTACAGATAGGGCCAATCCAGCAAAATAAGCCGTCCGTGCGGATCCACAAAGATGGGCAATGCCTCAAAGCGGGACTTGTCCAGATTGTCGTAAACCGTCCTGCCGCCGGCAAAGGAAATTTCCCTTTCCCTGGAGGGGCCGCCAAAAAATATGCCCACTTTCATTTGATACCTTGTTTGCGCTCAATTATAGTACCTAATCTATCGACCACAGAAACACGGGTCGATTTAAGTTGCAAATTTACAGTAAAATATTTTATGATAATTTCTTTTAATAAGACTGTTCTACATGCTTGATTATGAAATCGTCAATAAACACATTCCAACAATTGGCAAATGTTGTAGATAAATAATGCTTTACTGCAATTTATACAGATATTTGCGGCCGAATTTATATTGATATGGAATATTCTACCACGAAGATCGCTTTTGAAAGAGGAGAACTCAGCAACAATGAGCTGATCAAGCTCTACGAGCAGCTGGTATATCCACGGCTTATCGAGGAAAAAATGCTGATTCTGCTGCGGCAGGGAAAGATCAGCAAGTGGTTTTCGGGAATCGGGCAGGAAGCCATTTCGGTGGGCGCTACCGCAGCCTTGTTGCCGGATGAGTACATTTTTACCCTGCACCGAAACCTGGGTGTATTCACCACCCGACAGGTGCCTTTTCAGTCGCTGTTTTCGCAGTGGCAGGGAAAGGCAAGTGGCTTCAGCAAAGGCAGGGAGCGATCCTTTCACTTTGGAACCATGGCGCACCACATCGTGGGCATGATATCGCACCTGGGGCCTCAGCTGTCCCTGGCTGGCGGTGTGGCATTGGCGCACAAGCTGGCTGGAGAACCACGGATTTCGCTGGCTTTTTCCGGTGAAGGGGGTACCTCTGAGGGTGAGTTTCACGAGGCTCTTAATGTCGCTGCCGTGTGGAATCTGCCGGTAATCTTCCTGGTGGAGAATAACGGGTATGGATTGTCCACGCCTACCCATGAGCAGTTCCGCTGTGCGCAGATCATCGACAAAGGAATCGGATACGGGATGCGGGCTGTGAAAATCGATGGCAACAACATTCTGGAGGTTTACGAAACTGTGTCCAGGCTTGCGCAGGAGATGCGGGAGAATCCCCATCCGGTATTGCTGGAGTGCGTCACCTTCCGCATGAGGGGTCACGAAGAGGCATCCGGCACCAAGTACGTGCCAAAGGAGCTTATGGACACCTGGGCGCTGAAAGATCCCATTCAGAATTACGAAACGTTTTTGCTAAAGGAAAATGTGCTGGACGCGGAGGCGATGGAGCGCATACGACAGCGCTTCCGGGATACTATTGACAGTGATTTGAAGGCTATATACGATGAGCCGGATGTGACACCGGATACGGCAGCTGAGCTGGCGGATGTGTATGCGCCATACAACCATGTGGAACAGTTGCCGGCTTCACCTGGGGCAGGAAAAGATATGCGTCTGGTAGATGCCATATCTGAAGGGTTGGATCTGGCCATGCAGCGTCACCCAAATCTGGTGCTGATGGGGCAGGACATTGCGGCCTATGGCGGCGTCTTCAAAATAACGGACGGATTCACGGCGCGCTATGGCGAGGAACGGGTGCGCAACACGCCGCTGTGTGAAAGTGCGATTATAGGGGCAGGTCTGGGTTTGAGTCTGAAAGGATACAAGGCCATGGTGGAGATGCAGTTTGCCGATTTTGTCACCTGCGGCTTCAACCAGATCGTAAATAATCTGGCCAAGCTCCACTATCGCTGGGGGCAGAATGCCGATGTGGTGGTGCGTATGCCCACCGGAGCAGGTGTTGGTGCAGGACCTTTCCACTCGCAGAGCAATGAGGCATGGTTTACCCATGTGCCCGGTCTGAAGGTGGTATTTCCGTCCAACCCCAGAGATGCCAAAGGTCTTTTGCTGGCTTCTTTTGAAGACCCGAATCCGGTGATGTACTTTGAGCACAAGGCGATGTATCGCGGTGTGAGCGGGTTTGTTCCGGAGGGATACTATACGGTGCCGATAGGCAAGGCCAGCGTAGCCAGGGAAGGGTCGGAAATGTCGGTCATAACCTATGGAAACGGAGTTCACTGGGCCCTTCAGGCTGCCCAGGAAACCGGCACGGATCTGGAGGTGGTGGATTTGAGGACCTTGTTGCCATTGGACTATGAGGCTATAGAGCGGACGGTCAGGAAAACAGGCAGGGTGCTGATTCTTCATGAAGACACCTTATTTGGCGGTATTGGCGGAGAAATCAGCGCGTACATATCGGAGCATTTGTTTCAATATCTGGATGCGCCGGTGATGCGCTGCGCGAGTCTGGATACGCCAGTGCCATTTGCCATTCCATTAGAGAAAAATTTCCTTGCATCAGCCAGATTGCAGGAATACATTCAACGATTGAAAAAATATTAAATCAGAACTGGGAAATGAATTTAGAGAAATTAGTAGCCGTAACTGGCATGCAGGGACTGTTCAAGGTGGTTGGCACACGCAACAACGGGTTGATTATCGAAGATTTGGACAGTGGCAAACGCAAATTTGCCCCTATGCGTGTACACCAGTTTTCGCCCCTGGAGTCCATAGCTATATTTACCTATGAGGATGCCGAGCCATTGAAAGACGTGTTTAAGGCCATGCTGGACAAAAAAGCGGAGAATCCATTGCCTTCCCCCAATGAATCCAACGGTGTGCTAGAGGCTTATTTCCGTAAAGTATTGCCTGGTTATGACGAGGATCGGGTGAAGATCAGCGACATTAAGAAAGTAATCAAGTGGTTTTCATTTCTGGAGGCTAAAAACCTGTTGGTTTCGGAACCTACTGGTGATGCGTCAGGGGAGGAAGAGTAACTCTTTCCTCTAAACAAGCTTTTTTAGTTCATAAATACACTTTCCCATTTTGCCAGGGAGGCAGAGGGTGTTTTGTTGTTACACAGTCAACAGAAAAAACGTTCCTTTTGTCTTTAGCATTAAAGCTGTCGCTAGGGTATACATCATACTTTCTTTTTGTGCCGCCAAAAAGAAAGTATGGCAAAGAAAAAGCTCGCGCCTCGGCTGCTCGACCACCCGACGGTCTGTCGCTTCACCGGAAAAAAGAAACTCGCTTCGCTCAAACAGCTTTTTTCCGATTGTACTTCTATCCTATTGAATTTCAGTTTTATGTCTTACGCTTTTAGTGGCTAACCTGGTTTCGCTCCGACGTCGGGGACCCGGTCTGCGCAGCCTAAGGGCGCTATTTTTAATTTCTTACACTTAACCATTTTTTCTGAATCCGCTTTTCCCCCTCTTGAAAGGGGGCAAGGGGTATGTTTACGCTCAACAATCTTAAAAAACTTCATGTATCCTTGCCTTAGCTGCCCTATATTATCTTCTAAATTAATTAAATCATGCGAAAGCTTTGCATAGGTTGCATGATCCTAAAATATAAGCCGTCGTTCAATTAAAGTACACTACGATCAACATTAGTAAATTTGAAAATTTAGTAAACAGTCCGCCTAGTGTCTTCAAAGTCTTTTCCAAATACATAGCAAAATGTTGCTATCTTTGCCCGTCTAAAATGAATAGATATGCTCCAATCTATGACCGGCTACGGTCTGGCTACTTCGGTTTTTCAGCAAAAAACCATCACCGTAGAGATCCGTTCGCTCAACTCAAAGACCGTCGATTTCAAATTGCGCTTGCCCAATAATTATCGAGATCGGGAAAATGAACTCCGCCGATTACTACAAGATAAAGCCGACCGCGGAAAATTAGATTTTGTACTTGACATCAAATCAGATGTTGGAGACGAAGGTTTTGCGCTCAATGAATCTCTATATCGCCGCTATCTAGCTGAACTCATGCGCATTCACCGCGATATGAATTACGAAGACCATCAGCTCGCTCAAGCCGTACTAAGAATCCCCAATGTTTTGACTGGAGATGTAACAGCCATTGACGATCAGGAGTGGGAGGCTGTATTGGAGACCGTTCACATGGCCATCAATGCATTTAAAGAATTCAGGCTTAGAGAGGGTGAATCAATACGTATGGACATGGAAATGCGCTGTGGCTTGGTGCTTGCTCAACTGGAAGAGATCAAGCCTTTTGAACAGTATAGAGCAGAAAAAACACGTTCAAGGCTTCAGCAAATGCTCGAATCAAACATCCCCAACGAATCTGCAGATCGAAACAGATTTGAACAAGAACTATTGTATTATTTGGAAAAAATGGATATCACCGAAGAAAAAATAAGATTGCGGGAACACGTGTCCTACTTTTTGGAAGTGCTCAACAAAGAGGCTGAAGAAACCAAAGGGCGCAAACTAGGATTCATATCTCAGGAAATTGGTCGGGAAATAAACACAATCGGATCCAAAGCAAATGATGCCGATATACAAAGGCTGGTAGTTTCTATGAAAGATGAACTGGAAAAAATTAAGGAACAAATAGCAAATATAGTATAATGGCCAAGCCACAGCTTATTGTATTTACTGCACCTTCAGGGGCAGGAAAAACTACTATAGTACGCCATCTTCTTCAACGCTATCCACAATATCTTATGTTCTCTGTTTCTGCTGCAACCCGCAAAAAAAGGCCCCATGAAACCGAGGGCGTAGATTATTACTTTATGGATTCGGAAACATTTAAACAGCATATTCAGCAACATGATTTTGTAGAATGGGAAGAGGTATACCCAGGACATTTCTATGGCACCTTGACCTCAGAAATTAAGCGTATCCTGGCACTGGAGAAGTCTATATTGTTCGATATAGATATTCAAGGAGCATTAGCATTAAAAAAAGCATATCCCCAAGGTTGCACAACTATTTTTGTACAACCACCATCTTTGGAAATTTTAGCTCAACGGCTTCGGGAGCGCAATACTGAAGATGAATTATCCTTCCAAAGAAGAGTTGAAAAAGCAGCTTATGAACTGAGTTTTTCGCACAAATTTGATTATACTTTGGTCAATGAAGATCTAACCCAAACGTTAAAAAATGCCGAATCTTTGGTAGAAATGCTGTTGGAATTATAACTTTAGCCGTTATAAAAAAGAGGGTATGGCAACTTTGATCACCAATGGCATTCAGATTAGCGTCATTCCTGATTACAACTATAACAATCAGGAAATGTCAGAAAGTAAATCATTATTTACTTATGAAATCACCATTAAAAATCATAGCCCGCACACCGTACAACTCATTGAACGTAAATGGCAAATTTTTGACTCCTTGGGAGGCATCAAAGAAATAAATGGTCCTGGTGTAGTTGGTAAGCAACCTATACTTGAACCCCAACAATCATTTACCTATACATCATGGTGCCCCCTAACTAGTGAAATCGGCTACATGGAGGGAAGTTATACCATGATAAATTTGGTAAATGAACTGCCTTTTGAAGTTAAAATCCCCCGTTTTTTTCTTACCGCCCCATACCGCCTGAATTAAGGGCAACGCATGGAATTCCTCCTTTGTGAAATTAGCGGCCAAAGTGTTTATTTGCTAGCTGACAAAGCACTATACTGGCCCTCTGAACAAGTTTTGATCATTTCTGATCTCCATCTAGGCAAATCTGCTCATTTCAGAAAAAATGGTCTTGCTGTACCTCAAGCAGCAGACCAAGCTACTCATTTAAGATTAAAATCACTTTTGCACCAGTGGGCACCTCGAACCCTATATTGCCTGGGTGATTTGTTTCATAGTACACTAAATGCTGATTGGGAAAATGTATGCCTGCTTAGAGAACAAACGCCCAATACCGATTGGATATTAGTCACAGGCAACCACGATATCTTGAATGAAACCGCCTACCGAGAAGCCGGAATTATTAACGTAAAAGGGAGTACCCGCCTTCAACCATTCGAATTTCGTCACGAGCCACTAAAAAATCCCCCTTCAGACTTATTCACCATTTGTGGACACATCCATCCAGCAGTAAGGTTACGCGGAAGAGCACGTCAAAAATGGACTGCCCCTTGCTTTTGGATGACTAAGCACCAATTAATATTACCTGCATTCGGAAGTTTTACCGGTACTCATGTCGTTCAGCCAAGTCCAGAAGATCGAGTTTTTTCCATTGCAGGCAATATTATTTTAGAGTCCTTCTGATTTTTTTGTTTGGCACAACATTTCCGAATTCAGCGAATTGTGTTAAAAATTGCGGATTACAATAAAAGCCGTTACTTTTGTAATACTTATGGCAGAGGTACCACAACGAAAATCCAACCAAGAGGAAAAATTTGAGCGGGATTTACTCCCCCATATTAATGCATTACACACTTTTGCTTACCATCTGGCATATGATGAAGAGTCAGCAAGAGATCTTGTTCAAGAGACTTACTTAAGAGCCTACAAAGCCATAGGTAGCTACCAGGAAGGAACAAATGCCAAAGCATGGCTTTTCAAAATCCTAAAGAACTGCTACATCAATCAATATCGGCAACAAAGCAAACGCCCAGTTAATATTGATTATGAAGAATTCACAGGACTTTTAGAGCGAGAAAATAGCTCACTCAATGCGCGATCAGATTTGCGCCATGAATTATTTCAACATTTATTGGGAGATGAGGTGACCTTGGCAATTAATTCATTACCTGTTGAATTCAGAACAGTAATCCTGCTTTGTGATGTAGAAGGATTTACCTACGAGGAGATAGCAAAAATAATTGATGTTCCTATAGGCACTGTACGCTCAAGATTGCATAGGGCCAGAAAAACCCTTAAAAAACAACTTCAATCTTATGCAGATAAAATGGGCTACAAAGACAAAAAAAGTCAAACATAACCTTCAATGTTAATAACTTTTGTTCATTAGATTAGACTTATAACAGGAAACCATAGTATATTCGTATTGCTATTCAAACTGTTGACTAAAATTTGCTTGATATGGATCAACTGAACTCACGTTTAAACGCTGTAAAACAACACAGCCACAAAAAACCCAACTCTCCAGTTCCTGGTTCATCTTTTCAGGCTAGAATGCAAGCGGAAGATGCTAATTTCAAAGATTTCATCAAAGACAATCTTAAAAGGCCTCAGGTATCTCCTGAGTTCATACAATCTATCAAAGAGAAAATTAGGCTCGCTTAGCTTCCAAATTGCTTCCTGTACAAAACATTTTTTTACCTTGAAAGCATAGTCTTTGCTTCATGTGTAATACAACATTTGTTAACTGCTCATATTGCAGAAAACATCCATTTTCGATTGGCACTTACATAAAGTAAGCAAGTCCCTGATACAAATAAAAAGAGAGGCCGAACCACTCCGACCTCTCTCCTATAAAATACATTATTAAAGCATGAAGTTAATGAAGTCAATTAATTTCGAACAGCTGCAATCCAAATTCTATTACCATATTTCATTACGAACAAAATTGATAAAAGTGCTATATAGACAAAAGTAGCTGTCATGAGTATATTGATTTATATACCAATACAGACGACAATTGCTTTAGTTAGGGTTGGGTAGGAGCTAAAAAAAATCAATTATTTTTATGCTTGGCATTAGCTAATAGTAGTTCCAAACTCCAGGGTACCCTTGCTTTAAATGAAGCCTGCCTTTGGGGACAGGATTCCAGAGCACACAAAGAACAAGAATAGGATTGGCAAGGATCGGCATGAATAAAAACCTCTACGCTATCTATATTAAAAGATTTCACAGATTGCTCCAATTCCTCTAAGATTTGATGCGATTCCAATACAGTATAATACCAAGGCACCGTAACATGACAGTCTACATGCAATTTTGATCCGTATTTTATGACACGCAGATTATGCACATCAATCCAAGCATCTTTGCGGTGCAACTCTATATGGGCCACCAATCCCTCTATAAGTTCCATATCTGCCTCATCTAAAATACCAGATAAGGATTGTCGAAGAAGACTAAAACCTGTGTACAGTAAAAACAATCCAAAAACGATGGCTATAAGATTGTCCAATAGCACCAAACCACTCAAATAAACCGCTACCGCACCTGCCAATAAGGCTAAAGAAGAATATGCATCCGTAAGCAAATGTTTGCCTCCCGCTATCAAGACCAAAGACTTATTTCGCCTCCCTTTTCTTTCCAATAATATTCCTAATATAAAATTTACTACGCCGGCTAGAGCTACCAGTAAAAGTCCATCCTGCAGGTCTCTTATGGTTTGTGGAAATATTATGTGGTAAACCGCTTTTCCAATTATGCCTAAGCCAGCAAGAAATAAAAGCCCTCCTTCAAATGCTGCTGCAATAAATTCAATTTTTCCATGCCCATATGGATGGTTTTTGTCCTTTGGTAAGTGGGCTATGCGCAAAGCATACAATCCAAATATTCCTGCTACAACATTGACGACTGATTCCAGAGCGTCACTTAATATAGACGTGGCATTGGATAGCCAGGCAGCTAATAATTTGATCAGAAGCAAGATTATTCCGGATACTACGGCAAGTAATAAAACACGATAGTTTTCCCTAAAAAGTTGGTTTGTTTCTTTAGTCATACGAAAGTATCTCTGGCTTCCACTAATTAATGAGTTAATAGGGTTGCTGACTTATTACAAGTTTAGCATCCATCTCCTCGTTCTGTATTTTTATGGTCTTATACATTGGATTGTTTTGTAAATTGAAAATGTTCAACATCTTACAGCAATTGTATCCTTTGCATAACATTCTGATTGTAAATTTTTTAAATCAGCGTTCGAGCACAAAAATAACTCCCTAATATTTAAGTACAAATTGAAAAATTCCATGGGACCAAATTGAAATTGACTCAACTCTCGAATTACCTGAATCAAAACAAATGTACAAAATATCGTCCATGAATTTTTGCTCTTAGCACTTGTTATTGGTTTTTTGTTGCCATATTTTTTGGTTCTACCACCTTAGACTCGTAGGCGTATTTCGCATTTTATTGCTTTATCTCATTTGTTCCTTTTGTCATAGAGCTTAACCTTTACCTGACCAAAAATCAAGGCACAAAAATTCCCTCAAGTATAACTGTATAACTAATCAATAACCAGGACCTCTTGGTTAATTTTAAAATCACATGCAAATTATATTAAAGTGAGCCCTTCTATCCCCAAACCATTTACATGCATATCTTTGCCTAATGCAGACTGAATTTGATGAAAAAAAATACTCAACGCTAAAAAAGCATTTGGATGATGCAGTAACCTATTTTCAAAAACCATCATTTATTGATTCAGACCCTATACAGCTACCGCACAGATTTTCCCTCAAACAGGATATTGAAATAGCGGCTTTTATTGCTGCCATCTTTGCTTGGGGGCAGCGCAAAACAATCATTTCAAAAGCTAGTGAATTTATCCAGTTGATGGATAATCAGCCATATGCATTCGTACTAAACCATTCTGAACATGACCTAAAAGCATTCGAACAATTCAGACATCGAACCTTTCAGGGTACTGACGCCTTGTTCATTATTGATCTGCTTAAAAGAATTTATAATGAATACGACAGTATGGAATCTGTATTCTTTAGTCCGGAATCCGATGGAAATATAAAAGCAGCCATTTCCAAATTTCACCGTTATGCATTTGCTCCGGATTATGCACCAGTCCGTACTAAAAAACATCTGGCAACCCCCGAAAGAAACAGCACTTGCAAGCGTTTAAATATGTTTTTGCGGTGGATGGTTCGCAGCCCCCAACAAGGCATAGACTTTGGAATCTGGACATCTACATCATCCTCTCTACTAATGATTCCTTTGGATGTACATGTGGAAAAAATAGCCCGGTCACTGGGTCTGTTAAAACGAAAACAACGTGACTGGAACGCCGTAGAAGAGTTAACCGAAGAATTGAGAAAATTTGACCCCATGGATCCGGTAAAATATGATTTCGCCCTATTTGGATTAGGTGTATTATCGGCAAAAGACGCCCTAATTTAAGCGCGCACTATCCTGATTTCCAGTAAATAAGGCCCACTACCGGCATCTCTGAATACCAGAAACACCCTAAATTCACCTTCTTGTGTTAGCATTTGCCCAATAGTGTAGCGATTAGTATTGGACCTTGAATTACCTTGATGTAGCTCGCGGCAACTTTTTACCTTTACTCTTTTCAAAAAATTATCAAGCGCTGACAAGGACTCAGCTTTGTTTTTAAATGGGCCCTCTTCTTCTAATATGACTTCTAAAAAGCCATTTGACATTTTATCCAATTGCGCGATATTGCCAGACTGTAATGCAGCAAACACTTCAGCCTCTTTTTTTTGAGCATCAGTAATAGCGCAAGAAAATAAAGACACAACTAAAAACAATATTCGAACCATACTAAAACTATTTTACCTCTTTACAAGGCCAATTATACATTGCAATAAAGACGAATCAAATATAATTACGTTGTAACAAGACAGACAAAAGCTCATTACTTTTAATAAACTTTAACATATGGTAAATCAAAACACGACAAAAATCATCTTAAAATTGATCATACCTTAAAATCCCTTTCTTGAAATTATCCGAACATTATTTCCAAGTAACCATACTTTTATAATGCAACCCAACTTATTGGCTTACATTTGAAGCTATTTCTTTTGGCGTGTAACCCAAAACGCGAATGGCATCTAAAATCGACTGCTTATTCACCTCCCGTTTATCGTATTGAATGCTGGATTTTCCTGTTTCAAATAGCGTTTTACTCCTAATTACGCCGTTCATTTTTTTTAATTTCGCATCAATTCCATCTGCACAGCCTCTCTGACAAGACATACCCTCAATCTCCAAGTGTAGCTCCAAAATATTTAACTGATTGGCCCCAAATGTCGATTTTTGTTTCTGGATAGACCTCGATTGTGCCGCCAACCTTTCCGAACCTTGAGAGACACTGAAGAAGGATAGTATAACAATAAATAACAAATACCTTTTCATATTAATAATAAACAGATTTACAGCAATAAAAATTCCAAATTCAACTGTTTAGTTTCCATTCTGAACCTTGATCCTCCAGCCATTCTTTTCCCCAAACCGGCAGATCTTTTTTGATTCGCTCCACTATGTCGCGACAAGCTTCCATAGCTTCCTTTCTGTGCTTTCCTGCCACCATAACCAATAAGCTGAGTTCTCCAGTTGCTACATTCCCTAGGCTATGCAAAACTTTAATATTCAAAGGACCGTACTTTTCAGTCATATCATTACAAATATTAGCTGCAACTGTCAGTGCCATATCTGAATAAGCAGTATAGGTAATAAATCGAACTTGTTTGCCCTGCCGGATATCTGATCTCACTTGACCCGCAAAAAATGCTTGTGCTCCGAGATTGTGATCCTTCGACACTTCTTCTATCCAGGCTTGAATCGTAGAATTGGATATAGGTCCCTCTACCAATGAAAATTGATTCTTATCCATATTTAACAATAGATTTTTAGTCTGCCCGCAAAGCCACATATTGATTTTCCGGGTGTATACGTTGCATTAATGCAACAGCTTCTCGGCTTCTTATTCCGCTCGAACATAAAAATCCTACTAATCCATAAGTAGATAATTCACCCGCGCGATTTTCCAATTCAGAAAGCGGTATATGTAAAATGGCTGAACCTTGAGGATAGGACACTTCATGGGTTTGGCGTATATCGACCAACAAGCTGTTTGGCTCTATGCTAATTTCATTTTTTATCCAATCAGAAAGTCTTGATACAGAACTGATATTTTTATCACATTCGCTAAGGTAAGGCCACGCCATGAAAGACGCTTCATCTTTTGGACCACAATATTCGCCAGCATCAATTTGAATACGGTAAAAGTAATGTGTATTTAGTTGGTAGACTAGTAATGTATTCAACAGTATGGTCCCATATCCTGATAAATATTTAATAACCTCCGATGCCTGTAATGTGCCAATGATTCCAGGCAAAACACCAAGTACTCCGGCATCATTACAATTAGGAATAGAAGTACCAGCATCAGGAAATGCATCCCTTAAATGAGCTGAGTGTCGCTTTTCAGAACAATGAAATAAAGACACTTGTCCCTGATTACGAAAAATGGCCCCATAAACCAATGGTTTGTCCAAAATATAGCAAGCATCCGCAAGCATATATCGAATGGTGGGTTGGTCTGTGCTATCAACTATAATATCGAAGCTTGACACCCACTCCAGCAAGTTTTTCTTGTTTAGATATTCAGATAGGGCTTTCACATCGACATCACCATACTGTTCTGTCAATCTTTTGGCTGCTATTTCAGCTTTGGGGCTTCCAATATCTTTTACACCAAATAATATTTGCCGGTGCAAATTGCTCATTTCCACAACATCTCCATCAGCTATACCTAATACGCCTACACCGGAAGCCGCCAAATACAATAATACCGGACATCCCAAACCTCCAGCCCCAACTACTCCCACGCGAGCATTTCTCAAAGCGCGTTGACCAATTTGCCCAAATTCTGGCAAAATCCGCTGTCGCTCAAACCGATCCATATGATACTATCCGCCAGAAAATGGAGGCAATAATGCAATCTCTTGATTCGAATCCACAGGGAATGTAGGACCGACAATTCGTTGACCAACTGCTATAGAAAAAGTCATATCCCCTAATGGCGGATTTTGCTCAATCAGATAATTCCGAAGAGATGCCACATCTGAAATTGGTGCAGAAATCGTCATAGACTCACCCAAAAGCTCAGCAATCTGGCCGAATGATATTATGTGCAACTCTACCAGCCGTGTAGTCTCCTTATTTTCGTTGATCATGCGCATAATATTGATTTACAATAACAACATTACCTTTTAGTTCTTTATTCTTTAAGATAAGTTGAATTTCTCTTTTCAGCCGTAAATGAACTACAAAACGATTGGCTAATTCACCGACCAAATACAACCCTAAGCCACTGGCAAACAAAACATTGCGAGCAACTTCTACTCCTGATACCCAATCTTTAAAAAAAGGTCTAAAAATCAATAATTCTGCTGTGATAAATAACGCAGAAGATAATAGTAAAATTACGGTTGCGGCTCTGGTAAACCCTGAGTATTGCTTTTTACCCATTTGAAGTCGACGGTAAAAATGACGTGCATCTTCATTCATTGGGTAAATACGAAGTAACTCCAAAATGATTATTTCTGCTTTTGCTCTTTCGCCAAGATTGTAAAAACTGGCTGCTTTTCGAAATAAAGAACTCCCAAATACATCCTCATGATCTAGTTCAAGAATATTTTGGCTGATGCTCAACTCAAGTAATTCGTCTACCACAGTTAAATATCGATGGTAAAGGCCCATTTCGAATAGTGACAGACTGTAGGCATGCAATATTTCAGCATACTGCAATATTTCTAAACTTTGAAATTTATAGGCATTGGTTTCGAAGTATTGAATCACCTCCCTGTATGACGCTTTTTCTAGAGCTTTGAACTCTTGATATAGATTATGTTTATAAATGACTGGACGCTGTTTCATGGTTTTTTATTTCAAAGGATACAACGCAACCCTAGATGGAGATACATCCAATATAAGATGCGCAATCTCAATGGATAACAAAAATAGTCCATCTTTGATTTCGTTGGGAACAAAAATTAATTCTGTTACTGTTTTTTTTGAAATCTCACTATTTTTTTCTGTCCAAAATGCTTTATGAGCGGCCAATTTCCCCCCGTCCTCCTCTCTATCCAAAGAGGGCAAATCTATTAATAAATGATTGTAACCCACATCATTAATTCTGCGAGCAGCAGCTTCAGATATGTAAGGAGGGTTGCCTCCCGAATACATTCTATTTTTTTTTGAATCATCATTGGGTAGCGTTCGAATGATAAGAGCTTCGACTTCAGGATCATTTTCCAGCATAAGACTTTCTTCGGTGACAACCAGATCACCATCGTCATGACGTGTTGGATAGACTGAAATCAATCGAGCAACAAATAAATTGCGCTGAAGACAATCATGAACTGTTAAATCACCAGAAAAAATATGACTTTGACACTCTGTATGAGTGCCATTTCCATGAGGATTCATGCGCAAGTTAAAAAAATTAAGTGGGCCTCCTTCAGCGATTGAACCTACAAATTCACCAGCACGAACAGGTGTAGCTTCTGGCATTGGTGCATAAAAACAATTAGGACCTACCTTATTAAAGACCAATGGTATCGATATGAAAATAGGCGCAGATAAATCCGCCTCCATCTGTTTATCTTGAAATTGTATTGGTAGTATCATTATTAAAATTTTATTCTACTATCCGAACCCCAGCGAAGCTTTTCTCGCATATTACTTAGAAAACTTTTTTCTGGAAGCTGTACCATATGAATTAAAAATGGGCATTTACGTAAAAGCAAACTGCCTCCGGAAGGAAAATCAATATGCCTTGAATCCAGTGTCATCAAAACATTGGGTGTACGTGCTTCTACTGAAATCCTGATTATTGTTGCATCGTTTACAATAATGGGGCGTACACTCAATTGGTGAGGAGCTACGGGTGTCAATACCATACAACCTGAGTTGGGCAACACAATGGGACCTCCACAGCTTAAACTGTATCCAGTAGAACCCGTGGGGGTAGCCACTATAAAACCGTCGGCCCAGTAAGTATTTAAATATGCACCGTCTAATTCCACATGCACGGCAATCATGGAAGATGTGTCGCGTTTCAATAGGGTAAAATCATTCAACGCATAGGGAAAGTCTTCAAAATAAGGGGTGTCGCTGCATAACTCAACAAGAGTTCGCTGCTCCAGGAAGTATTCTCCTTTTTCTAACAGATCAACTATCCCCGCCATATTTTGAATATCGGCAGCCGTCAGAAAGCCTAATCTGCCTAGGTTTATTCCCAATAAGGGTATACCTGTATCCCTTACCCAAGTGATAGAATGTAATACTGTGCCATCGCCACCGAGACTCAAACAGATATCAACCCCAGCAGTTTTAAGTGCTTCTGGGGTTTTTACCTCCCCTAAACCTTGCCACCCCGGTTTAATACCTATCCAATACTTATAAAATCCCGTATCCAATAAAACCTCCCACCCCTTTGATTGCAAAAGAGAGATAAGTGAGGCCACGGAATCAGCAGGCATTCTATCCGTAAACCCACTGTATATAAAGACTTTCATAAATGCAATTGTGTTTTGGACGCAAAAGGAATACTTTACGGACTTAACCTGGGGTGTATTCCGAATTTAATATGCAAATATACTCCGGTTAGCGCTTTCTGGTTGGAACTCAACTCAAATCGAAATAACATGTCACCCATAACTACAACATCAAGTCCAAAACCGCCACCAATTAGCCATTGATTTGTAAATGTATTATTCGTCTGTAAGAAAGGTTCATGGACATAACCAGCATCCAGATTAGCTGTAGCATATGCTTCCAATGATATATTTTTATATCTGTTAAAAGGAAGCCAATTTAACCATTGAACTTGAGTATCCAATATCCGTCGACGCACACTTTGTTTGAGAAATCCATAATCAAGGCCTTCCATCACAAATAACTCGTATCCCCTTAAAAAATTGTTGCGCTCACCCAATGCTCTATATTGAAAATACCCTGGATATGTGCGCTGAATAGCGAGCCTTCCTTTAGCTAAAGCTGCATAAGACCAATGCGAATTAATCGGCATATATTCCTGATATTCAATACCTAAGAATAACAAATCTACATCATCGTTTAAAAAAACTCCTCTTTTTTGAAGCGATAACTCAGCATAATTTCCTTTTACCGGAAATAGAAGACGATCACGATTTTCAAATACTAAGGTATAATGTAATTCTTCATACAGCTGTGTCTTTTTTCCCAGAAAAAAATCAGGGTTAAGGGTGTCATTTACATAGTCGTTGATACGCAAATGGTGATAACGCAAATCCAGACGGTGCCGCCAAATATGCTGATTGCGATAATGTAAAGCCAGGCCTCCACTGATTCTGGTAAAGAGAAAATTGCCCGGATCTACCTGGAACACCTGTTTATCCAACAGGGTATTATAATTTAACTCTCGATTTCGACTAGCCAATACAAACCAAGATAAGCCAAGTGTTTTTTCTTTGTTGATAAATGGAATTTGTTGACTAAGAGCCACCTGCTCCGTGTAACCCAATTGGGTTACCAATTCAATACGCTGATTTTTACCGTCTACATTGTTCAACCGACTGCTCAATCTAAAATTAAGACGATCCAGCAAATGATTTTTTTCCTGCCACCAAATGTTGAAATTGCGATCAGCCAACTCTACCCGGGTGCCAAAAGAAACCAATCCATACTCTTTGAAAAGGATTAAAATATCTCCACGAGACTCTGAAACTGAAGAATCGGGTAGCCAACTTAGTGAAACATCATAAAACAACCCGGTATTAAAAAGGCGATTGCGGTTTCTTCCTAAAATCACGGAAAGCTCATCGATTTTGATAGAATCGCCTGGGGCTATATCCAATTCTCTCAGAACACTGGTATTTTTGGTACGTTCATTACCTTTCATCGTAATTTCAGAAATTAAGGCTTTTTCATGAGATTGAGCGCTCAGGAAATAAACTGGTGTGAAAAAGACTAAAAGGACGATGAACAGCAAAAACCGCATAACCTATAACCGTCAATTAATTGGTCGAAAATAGGAGAAATTGTCGGCATCCTTACCCTAAAAGGAATTTTAAGCTAATATTTAGTCCAAGCAACCGATAATTAATTTAAAATTTTCTGAAACATTAAATCATTTGAATTCGTAGGCATATAAAAAAGCAGTAAGGGTATTTTTTTCTGTAATTTTGGCCCTTAAATCTTCCATACAGATATGAGTGATGCCATAAAACACGAATGCGGTATAGCCCTTATCAGGCTTTTAAAGCCACTGGATTACTATAGAGACAAATACGGAACTCCCTTTTTTGGTATAAATAAAATGCAGCTGCTTATGCAAAAGCAGCGAAATAGAGGGCAGGATGGAGCAGGTCTTGCCACAGTAAAACTCCAAACAGAGCCCGGCACACAGTTCATTGATCGTCATCGAACTACCGGACCACAATACCTTAAAGATCTTTTTGATCATATCATTTCTCCATTTCATGGGTTAAGTGAGGATAAGTTAGCGGACACTGCCTGGATGAAACATTCCATACCCTTTACAGGTGAGCTTCTTCTTGGACATCTTCGTTATGGAACACATGGCATCAATACGGTAGAAGCATGTCACCCTTTTTTACGTACCAATAATTGGATATCTCGCAATTTGGTCTTAGCCGGAAATTTCAATCTGACCAATGTAGACGAATTGTTTGACGAACTTATAGATCTGGGACAATTCCCAAAAGAAAAATCCGATACCGTGACTGTTTTAGAAAAAATAGGTCACTTTCTGGATGCGGAGGTTCAACTACTTTTCGATCAGTTTAAGCAACAACAGCTAAGTAACCGTGAAATTACCACTGCAATTATTGAAAATCTTGACATTCCCCGTATTCTGACCAGGGCAAGCAGAAAATTTGATGGGGGATACGTGATGGCAGGTTTGATCGGTCATGGCGATGCTTTTGTGATGAGAGACCCATCAGGCATTAGACCCGCTTACTATTATGCCGATGAGGAAGTAATCGTAGTAGCATCCGAACGGCCTGCTATAATGACAGCGATGAACAAGCGGTTTAAAACCATAAAAGAAATCAAACCGGGCCATGCGCTCATCATTAGGCAATCCGGAGAGTTAAGTCAAGTACCTTTTACAGAAGAAAAACCTTTAATGGCGTGTTCCTTTGAACGGATTTACTTTTCACGAGGTAGCGATCGCGATATCTACATGGAGCGCAAACTATTGGGTGAACTCCTTGCTAAACCAGTCATGGAGTCTGTCAGGGAAAATTTTCAACACACCGTTTTCACTTATGTGCCCAATACTGCTGAACCTGCTTTCTTCGGTTTGATGTATGGTGTAGAAAAAAGGCTCAATGAGTCAAAAACGCGTCAAATTTTAGCATTAGGCCAAGGTGCTGATCCTCATGAAATAAGCCGTATACTGAACGAAAAGGCCCGTTTTGAAAAGCTGGTAGTCAAAGATGAGAAATTGCGCACTTTTATAGCCGATGACGCATCAAGGGGCGAAATGGTGGGACATGTTTACGACGTTACCTACGGTATCGTTCAAAATGGAAAGGACACCTTGGTTTTACTAGATGATTCAATCGTTCGCGGAACTACCCTTCGCGATAGTATTATAACCATTGTGGCTCGATTATTCCCTAAAAAAATCATAGTGGTGTCATCAGCACCGCAGATTCGATATCCGGATTGCTACGGAATTGATATGTCAAAAATGGGTGAGTTTGTAGCCTTCCAAGCATTGGTTTCCCTACTTAAAGAAAGAGGCATGGATAGCGAACTTGAATATACGTATCAGCGCTGTAAAGAGCAGGAAGACCAACCTAAAGAACTTATCAGAAATGAAGTTAAACGTCTTTACGATTTGTTTACAGATGAAGAAATATCAGCCCGTATAGCCTCTATTGTGACACCCAAAGAGCTTGATATTGAAGTGGAAATTATTTTTCAAAAATTAGATGATTTGAGAAAAGCCTGTCCTGGAACGGGAGATTGGTACTTTTCGGGAGAATACCCTACTCCCGGAGGCAATAAAGTAGCTAATAAAGCTTTTATAAACTACATGGAAAAACGATTGGTAAGGGCATATTAATCAAGATATGAATCGAATACCTTTTTCAAAGTGGCTACTTTTTCCTTTGATTTTTTTCATACTGTCGCTCGGCTATATTATTTTTAAAAATGACTGGATTTATTTGAGTCCCTATTTAGGGGCAGCGTTGATATTATCGGCGATTGTGTTTGTATTTTCACCTCAAATAGATTGGTGGTGGTGGTCTAAATCCACCCCTAAACTCGATCCTCGTATCGTACAGTTGATTGAGGACAAACGACCAGAATATCACCACTTGGGCCAGGATAAAAAAGAACTCTTTCATAAGCGCCTGTTTCTCTACATGGAGGGCAAAGATTTTACTTTCATGGATATAGATGAAACACCCGAAGACATTAAAGCCATAGCAGCCACCTATCCAATCTTACTTACCTTACATCAAAGGACATTTTTAATGGACCCTTACGACAAAATTATTTTTTTTCGCAAACGATTTTCTAGTCCGGAGCAAAAAATACCCCATGCCTCCGAGCATCATAAAGTAGACAAGGTTTTAATTTTTTCCATGATAGATTTGGCGGCCGGATTCTCAGATGCGGGTAATAAATTAGACATCGGCTTATATGAATTTATTCAGGTATATTGGGAGCTATCCGGTTTTCCATTGCAGCCTCAGCCATCGCTGGATTGGAGGAGAGCGGAGCAAGTGGGCATGTGGACCCCGTCAGTTATAGAACAAAATTATGGGCTGAGCAATGTCCATGAGCCAGCTTTAATGCTTTGTAATGCCCGAGCTCATAAAAAAATATTTGAACAGCAGTTTCCTGAATGGGACCAATTTTTCAAGAATAACTTGCCCTATTACGCCATGGCTTAAGCAACATTTTCTTAAAAATTAAGGTCCATATACATACATGTAGTAGACTTTCGTTTATTTCTTATAAAAAAAAGCACTAGTATGAATATGAAAACAATAATGCTGATTCCGATTTTATACTTTATTACGCTGATTTTTAGCCCTGTTGTTATCAACGCTCAGGAAATGTACTCTGTAAAAATTGATATCCAAACTGAATTTAAAAGAGCTGATGGTTTTACAGAAGAGAGAAAAGAGCGATTAGAAGGTGACTATAGTGAGCAAGAAATCCAAGACCTACTCGCCGATAACAAAAACCAATCAAATTGGATTAGGAAGAAAATTACCATTGAAAAAAAACAGGAAAAAGGGCGCCGAGAAATAAATACCTATTATTTCAATAGGGAACAGATGAGCTCAAATCAGGAAGAAGGTCAACAATTCGATGATTTCTTCGATGACAAAAATGCCGCAAAAAACAAACAAGAAAACAATGTTTTTGGCTTTACCTTTCCAAATATAAATATAGACTGGGATGAAATTTTGGGTGAATTTTCTGTTGAACAAGAAAATCTAGATCGGTTTTTGGCCACTTTTAATCAAGAAAAAGGGCGCTATCTGGGCATTTATGGGGAAAATATGCTAGGGGAAAAAGGAGTGCTGGTTCAGGATGTAGTGCCAGATAGTCCAGCCGAAAAAGCGGGCATTAAAAAAGGAGATATTATCATGTCGGTGAATGATCAGGAACTAAATGATGTAAGCGCGTTAAATAAAATAATTCGGGAATTGCCGGAAGATAGCCCAGCAATGATACGCCTAAAAAGAGATGGAGAGGACATCATATTAGCTGCTAAACCCAGCAATAGACCCCGTACCAATGAGAATAGGTTATTCAATGAATGGAAATTTGCACAACCGGGTCAGGACATGGAACCCATAACAGATTCTACTCCTGACAAACCAAAACGACTACGATTGTTTTCTAAATCTGGTGAAAATCAAAAAGTGAGATTAGGTGTGGTCGTAGAAGACATGGTAAACTTCAATGGACTAAAAATAATGGAAATTACACCGGGGTCACCGGCAGACAAGGCAGGCCTGCAAGTGTATGATATCATCGAGAAATTTGATAAAATAAAAGTAAATGACAACAAACAGTTGCAGTCACTTGTCGCAGACAAAGTTGGAGAGGAAGTAACTATTCAGATACGAAGACAGGGCAAAAAATTAAAGAAAAAAGTGCTGCTTCAGCCATAAATTATCCTTCACAATAAATCATTAAAAAGAAAGCTGGAAATTCCAGCTTTCTTACTTTTTGCGATACTTATACTTTTGAAATTGAAAAAAGAGAAATCTGATCAATACCTCACAAATTACAAATCCCCAAAAATACAGCATACCAATGTCTATCTATTTTGGACGGTCAGTGCATTTCAATTAGTTTTGGGACTCTAATTTTGGAAAACAATGGACGCTAATTGGTGGCTGTATATTCTACTTTTTGTAGTTGCATCTTTGTATGCAGGGGTAGGACATGGTGGAGCCAGTGGATACCTGGCAGTAATGACTTTAGGTGGCCTTGACGTGTTGCTTATCAAAACCTCTGCATTATGGCTCAATATAGTCATCTCGGCCATAGCGTTTTTGTTTTTTACCCGATACAGGCATTTCCGATTTTCCTTATTTTGGCCATTTGCTTTAAGTTCAGTACCTGCAGCTTACCTAGGTGGAATGTTGCAACCCAATTCTACCTGGTATCGACTGATTTTAGGCATTTTCCTGTCAATCGCGGCCCTTCGTTTTTTCTTACCCATCAAAGAAGAATCCGTTAAAACAAGGCCTATTTCGCTCATACCGGCAATTTGCATTGGATTAGGCATTGGATTTTTATCCGGACTTATAGGCATTGGAGGAGGTATTATCCTCAGCCCAATTATGCTGTTGTTGAGGTGGGGCCAGGTTAAACAAGTCGCCGCGGTGTCTGCCTTGTTCATCCTAGTCAATTCCATAGCAGGAATTGTAGCAAGTAGTGGTCGTTTTCATGTTTCTTTTTATGAGGTTCTTCCCTATTTACTGGCTGCTGTGCCGGGTGGTGTTTTAGGTGCCTGGTATGGGAGTCGCTACTCCAGTCCGGATTTGCTCAATAAAATACTAGCTTTGGTATTGATGGTGGCTGCCCTAAAACTGATTTTTTTGTAATATAGATTCGTGTATTATTCTTTAAAAATCCGTTTTCCTAATCTCAGAATAGATGGACAGCTTTCGGTTCATAATGTTAGGATACAATTTAATAGCTGTTACTCTGGACAAATTGCCTCTGAATGATTGATTTGACTTAACGCCATTTAAACAACCTAGCAATGGTTTTTCCAAGATCATCCAGTTTTTCTATGGAGTCTGTGACCGTAGGATTCATGAGATCTTTTTTCGAGTCATCCAGTACGCCAGATTGCATTGGGAAAATTAGCATAAAGTTCGTATCTTGAAAGTACTTGTTTAGATAGCTTGGTATTTTTGTCATACTGGTATGAAAAGAGGGTCTGTCTTTGCGACTTAAAATCAGGATTAGATTGTCGTCAACTTTGACATCTCTAGATAACACCAAAAAATCATTCCAGTCTTGAAATTCAACACACTCGCATGGAATAGGATGTTTGGATATTATTTCTTGAATGTATTGCATAGTTTGACCCCCTGCATAGAAAATCAGTTTAGCACCTGAATTTCTGGAAATGTTCCACACTTTTACCAACCAGAATGGAAAACCAATTTCTTTTTCAGCTTTATCTGGAACAAAAATCAAATGTCTTTTGATGGTAGAAATTGGCTGGACAGGCTTATAGATAAGCGTAGTGGTATTACATTTTGTCAGAATACCCTCAGTGAGATTGCCTAAGAAGTTATCTGATATACCTTTATTGCGATGCAAACCTAAAATCATGTCCGTTATGCCGTGCTCCCGAACAACACCCGAAATGCCATTGACCAAATTTAAATCGTACCGTAAAAGCTCATGAAGCGTTACATCCGCTGCGGCGGCAGTCAAAGCTGCTTTGTGCAATAGCTTTTTAGCGACCTTCTCACCGTGACTATTTTCATCCTGCTGGTCAACCACTGTCAGCCCGAAAACTCCAGATCGGTTGGCCTTGGACTTAATCATCAACGACAATTTTATCAACTCTTCGGTAGTTTCTTCATTATTGACAGGGACCAAAATTCTTTCAGCTTGATCATCAGATTTGTCCGTGTCCGAAACATCATCAAGAGCGATATTTTGTGCACCTTTTTGCGCCACAAATGAAGCAATCGTACAAGTTACCAAAATCATAAGGATAGTCCCATTTAAAACACTCTCATTGAGCAATCTTTGTGGCTCGACTACTTGACCAAGAAGCTCAGCAGCTGCTATTTCAGTTTTATTTAGAATAATATTGTAACCTACCAACACTGCTGCCAATGTGGCTGCTGCTTGAGCATTGCTAAGTCCAAAAATAAGCCTGCGTTCATCTACACTGAAACGGAAAGTTTTCTGCGTGAGCCATGCAGCAATAAACTTAGAAATGGTAGCTGCTGTAACCATCACACCTGCTACTTTCAATGTATCTAAATCTTTAAAAAATACGCGATAATCAACCAACATGCCAACTCCGATAAGGAAAAAAGGTATAAAAAGCGCATTTCCTACAAACTCAACCCGATTCATAAGTGGAGAAGTTTGTGGAATCAGCTTGTTGAGCGCCAAGCCAACTAAAAAAGCGCCAATAATGGCTTCAATACCTGCTGCTTCTGCCAAAAATGCCCCTAAGAAAACCATGGCAAGGACAAAAATGTATTGGGAAATTTTGTCGTCAAAACGCTTAAAAAACCAACGTCCAATGACGGGGAAAATTAACAATACGATCAAACCAAAAATCAATACTGAAATAGATAGTCGCAACCAAAATTCGGTTCCAACTACACCGGTAGCCATACCTGCAATGGCTGCCAAAACTAAAAGCGCTAAAGTATCAGTTATCATAGTACCCCCGACAGTTATATTAACAGCTCGGTTTTTAGCCACACCGAGCTTGCTGATAATGGGATATGCTATTAGGGTGTGCGAAGCAAACATACTTCCCAGTAATATAGAACTTATGAGGGTGAATTCTAGTAAATAATATCCCGCTGTAGTGCCAATAATCATTGGGATACTAAATGTATATAATCCAAATACAAGACTTTTTGTACTGTTTTTTTTAAACTCAGCGAGATCCAATTCCAAACCAGCCAAAAACATAATATATAACAAACCTACCGTACCAAATAAAATAATGCTGCTATCCCGCGACATTAGATGAAAACCATTAGGACCTATAATAGCACCCGCAATAATCAAACCGATAAGGTGTGGGATTTTAAACTTATTAAGTAAAATAGGGGCAAAAAGTATGATAAACAGTATCAGAGAAAACTGCAATACTGGATTTTTAAGTGGCAAGGTCAACTCAAAAATACTATTCAATAAAATGTAATCCATCATAAAGTAATTTAGCCCCTAAAAGTCATTTAATTGCTAAAACAAGTAAGCATTCAAATGTTACCTACGCTGTTTCAAAGATAGCAAATACACATAAAAGTGTTCTAATTTAGGAGCTTAGACCTATCGTCTAAGCATCAATTAGGTTTACCTTTATTAAATCAACTAAGAAAACTACAACAATATCGACCATAACCATATTCCATTATAGCAATTTGTCAATCCTGGCATCAAAATTATCCAAAAAATAGCCAAAAACTTATTGTAACTACAAAATGACAGGTAAACCGCTGGATCAGGAATATTTATTGGAGAAAGGACGGCATTGGTTTGCCTCAAAAAACTTTACTCCTTTCGAATACCAATTGCAGGCATGGAGAGCTTGTTTGGATGGCAAATCAGGACTGATCAATGCGCCTACAGGCAGTGGCAAAACATACTCGCTGATGTTGCCCATAGCCCTATCTAGCCTCCGAAACCCTGAAGCCTCGGGTATAAGGGCTATTTGGATTGCTCCTATTCGCTCATTAAGCCGGGAAATCGTAAAAGCGGGGCAGGAGGCTCTAACGGGGATAGATTCTACCTGGCGTATTGAAGCCCGCACAGGCGATAGCTCTTCATCTGCAAAAGCCCAAATCAAAAAGAATCCACCCCAAATTCTCGTTACTACGCCAGAAAGCCTATGCCTTTTACTCACCTACAGCCATACACCCGAATTGCTCGGTAAAATAGAGTATATTGTAATAGACGAATGGCATGAGCTCATGGGTAACAAAAGAGGGGTCCAAATGGAATTGGTACTTGCTAGACTTCGCGCAATGCAACCTAAAGTTAGTGTATGGGGTATCTCTGCTACCATAGGTAATCTAGACGAAGCAGTTGCAGTCCTAAGAGGCAATACCATGCGCGATATGACCTTGATCAGAGCGGATGTGAAGAAGAAAATAAACATGTACACGCTGTTGCCAGATGGCCCCCTAGATACTTTTCCTTGGTCTGGACATTATGGCCTCACACTACTTGAAAAAACACTACCTCTAATTCAAGATGGCAGGAGTACCCTCATCTTTACCAACACCAGAGCTCAATGTGAGATTTGGTATCAGCGTTTGCTGGAACTCAATCCGGAACTTGCCGGACGCATGGCTATGCATCATAGTTCGATGGATAGTACGCTGCGCACATGGGTAGAAAAAGGTTTGGATACGGGAATGCTCAGTGTAGTTGTGTGTACCAGCAGCCTGGATCTGGGCGTAGATTTTAGATCAGTGGATACCGTAATTCAAGTGGGCAGTCCCAAAGGAATTGCACGATACATGCAGCGAGCTGGTCGCTCTGGACATAGGCCAGGAGCCACCAGTCAAATTTATTTCTTACCTACCCATTCTCTAGAGGTGCTGGAGGCTGCTGCACTTCAGGAAACGCTCCAAAAAGGACACATGGAATCCAGGCCGGTTCATCATCGAGCGTTTGATGTACTTATCCAACATTTGATTACGCTCTCACTTGGAGACGGACTGGATTTACACGCAGTTTTTAATGAAGTCCAAGATTGCTATTCATTTCAATATTTAGCATTTGATGAGTGGAATGCTATTTGTCAGTTTTTGCATACGGGAGGGGCATTGGAGCAATATGATGAGTTCAAGCGACTCATCCCCGATGGTAAGGGAAAATGGCGGATTGCGACCAAAGCCCAGGCGTTGCGTCATCGGATGAATATTGGCACAATTGTAGGAGATCAAGCTCTCGCCATTCAATACGTCAAGGGGCCTGGCTTGGGCACTGTAGAAGAGTGGTTTCTGATGCAATTGCAACCCGGAGATCATTTCTGGTTTGCAGGTCGATCCTTAGAACTGGTGTCAATTAGAGACAACATTGCTCTGGTTAGAAAAAGTAATGTCAAAAAAGCAAAAGTACCCGCATGGATGGGGGGACGAATGCCTCTTTCTTCCCCTTTAGCTGAAGGCATGCGCTCTCTACTTCAGGAATATCTCGAAGGAAGAATCTCCTTGGTAGAAATGGAATCCCTCCGACCATTATTGGAACTTCAAAGAGAGATATCCGCTATGCCGGGAAAAAATGATCTGCTAATCGAATCATATGAGAGTAAAGATGGTTTTCACCTGCTGCTATATCCATTTGAAGGAAGAATGGTACACGAAGGCCTGGGTGCATTGCTCTCTTACAGAATGTCTAAAAATAGACCTATCTCAATCTCCATAGCTATGAATGATTATGGTTTGGAATTATTGTCTGATCAACCACTGGAATTCTCCACTTTTGAACTCGAGAGCCTTTTTTCAACAAATGACCTAAGACAAGATATTCTGGCAAGCATGAATGTGACGGAAATGGCCAGACGTAGATTCCGAGATATAGCCAGTATTTCCGGAATGTTGTTCAAAGGTTTTCCAGGGAAGGAAAAAAGAGAGCGACACTTGCAAAGTTCTAGCAATATGCTCTTTCAGGTGTTTAGAGATTATGAACCTGACCACCTTCTTTTTCAACAAGCCTATGAAGAGGTATTGCAAAACCAATTAGAAGAAAACCGCTTGCGAGAATGCCTACAAAGGATATTATCCAGTAGAGTTCTTTACCAAACACCTGGACGGTTTACGCCATTTGCCTTTCCCATTATCGTCGATCGACTAAGAGAGACTATGAGTACCGAAAAATTGGAACAAAGAATCTTAAAAATGAAATTAGCTAGATGATTTGATTTCAAATTCTAAAAACATCAATTATACCTGTTTTAAAGCGCCATAGTTGTTCTAGCAGATTATCATGCTCTCTTTGTTGTCGTATGATTGACTCCTGGGTGTATTATTCACAATTTGTTATATTCACTATTATTTTAAATTAATCTACCCTCTGCCCTCTTTCACAAACACTGATTAGTTCATGTATTTCAACAATTGCTGTCATTCATTTGTTTTTTACCTGGGAGTTTGTTATCTTCATTTAATATTAGGTAGAGTCAGTTTTCAAATATAATTCCTACGAATTATCAAATGGGGGATAAATTACGTTTCGAAAATCCAAAATACACTTTCAAATGATCAAGGAATACAAGAGTTTTGCTGAATTTTATCCTTATTATCTGCAAGAGCATGCGAAGACTGGTACCCGTATATTGCACTTCATGGGTACTTTTTTGGTATTTGTTATATTAGGCTATGCCTTACTATTTAAAGAGTGGATATGGCTTGCTGCCATCCCAATTACAGGTTATGGCTTTGCATGGATTGGCCATTTTTTTATTGAAAAAAACAAGCCGGCGACCTTTAAATACCCTCTATACAGCTTGGGCTCTGACTTTGTATTGTTCTGGGACCTACTACGGGGTAAAGAAAAATTTTAAGTAATTTCAGCAGATAACCTTCCCATTCTATAGAAATATCGTCGTCCCATCGTACAATCGTAAAGTCGAATATTCACAAAGTGCTTTTTTAACCATTAAGAAATTAAGAACCATGAAGCTCAAGAACAACAATACTTGATTCCCTTAATGCCTTAAGGGTGAAATGATTCTATCTTATGAAAATATTGCCGAAGTCAACTTGAATCGTATAGTCGTTCTATCGTACCGTCGTATAGTCTCACAGTCGTCCTATCGTACAATCGTAAAGTCGAATATTCACAAAG
>CAYUZA010000003.1:0-59979 GCA_964449535.1 uncultured Saprospiraceae bacterium | reverse complement strand
CAAATACCAGGTGCTATCAAGCATTACAGCATTCCAGGCATGGGGCACGGTATCCAGTTTTCCGAGGGTGCGGGTGTACCCTACAACCGTTTCTACAGGAATATCCATGGCAGAGCACAGGGCTTTAAATAAAGCGGCATATTCGGCGCACAAGCCTTTACGTTTGCTGAGAACCCTGTCGACCAGTTCCTTTTCCTTTTTATAATGATATTGTTTACCTAAGCGACTGGTTTCGTAGTCGATATGGGTGGCTATCCACACAAAGGCAGCCCGGGTGCGCTCTGCATCAGAGGACAACTGCTCCATAAAATACGCTGCCATTGATGCTGGATCAGAAGCGGCCGACTCCGGCATAGACAATGCTTTTTTGTCAATGTCAGCGAAGTCCAGCTTAAGTAGATTGTCCTGAGCAGCAACCGACAACGACAACAACACTAGTACCATCCAGTGAATGCCTGTTTTTACAAAGTGAATCATACCCCTAAAACGAATGCAATGGACTTTGTGTTTTTTGAATGATGATTTATGAATTGTGAATTATGATTTGTGATTTATGAATTATGAATTATGATTTGTGAATTATGATTTATGAATTATGAATTATGAATTGTGAATGATCGAGTAAAATTCTACATTCATAATTCCGCATTCCGCTTTCCTAATTCATCATTCCGAATTCCGCCTTCCGAATTCCGCCTTCCTAATTTCGCATTCATCATTCCTAAATCCGCATTCTGCCTTCCGCCTTCCTAATTCAAATCTTGCGGATCCTGTATTTTAAAGTTTTCACTGAGGTTACGAATATAGAAATTAGCTCGTTACATTCTTGTTTCAAGGTAGTTAATGGATGTTCAATGTTTTGGTCCAAAAGATTAAGCTCTTCAATTAGCTCTAACCAGAAAAGTGTCTCATCTGCTTCCTCGATTACAGTTTCCATTTTGGAAATAAAGTCCTTGTCGCTTTTAGCGCGGCATACAGCCCGATAATTGGCTGCAACAGATGTAGAAGATCGCACAAGTTGCTTCGTTATAGTCCAAAAAATAGGTTTGTCAGGAATATTTCCTGTAAACCTGAAAACAGAAATAGCAAATCGCTTTGTTCGATCCTTAAGATTTTCTTGTATCATATTTCATTTTAGTCTAAGGATCTATGAATTATGAATTATGATCCGTGATTTGTGAATGATCGAGTAAAATTCTACATTCATAATTCCGCATTCATAATTCCGCATTCCTAATTCCGCATTCATAATTCCGCATTCCTAATTCCGCAAATCAAACTGGCATTCAATGGGATGACCGTATGAAATTCGAATGGCTATATGCCATTCGAATGGCCGAATGCAATTCGGCCCTACATCACCACGATTTAATTGTTTCGCCGATTCATCATTTCGCAATCATAATTCCGCATTCCTAATTCCGCCTTCCTTACATCATCTCAAATATCCCCGCAATTCCCTGTCCTCCACCGACGCAGGCTGTGACCATCCCGTACTTTTGCTGGCGGCGTTTTAGTTCATGGAAAAGCTGGGTACTTAGTTTTGCCCCGGAGCAACCCAGCGGATGACCTAGTGCTATAGCTCCCCCATTGACGTTGACAAGGTTCGGATCAAGGCCCGCTTCCCGAATGACCGCAAGCGACTGAGCAGCAAAGGCCTCATTGAGTTCGACGAGCTGGATGTCCTGTAAGCTGAGACCGGCCTGCTTCAGCGCTTTGGGTATGGCTGCACAGGGGCCGATACCC
This sequence comes from uncultured Saprospiraceae bacterium, assembly GCA_964449535.1. Lineage (GTDB taxonomy): Bacteria > Bacteroidota > Bacteroidia > Chitinophagales > Saprospiraceae > SLDF01. Next base: position 58,233 of record CAYUZA010000003.1, on the reverse strand, counting down.
ATATACAGGGGCTCAACACCGGCTACGGAACAGGCAGCCAGGCGCGCGATTGGCTTCAGGTTGAGCTGAACGACCATTTCTTCACTCATGACTAGGACAAAGGATGCACCATCGGAGGTTTGGGAAGAGTTGCCGGCGGTCACCGTACCGCCTTGAGCGAATGCTGGTTTTAACCGTGACAGTGCCTCCAGGCTGGTGTCGCTGCGCACCCCTTCGTCAGTATCGAATACCTGGGTGCTTTCTTTTCGATTGTTGTTTTCTACAAATACTTCGGTCACGCTGACCGGGACGATCTCCTCTTTAAATTTTCCCTCTGCGATAGCTTGCGCAGCCAGTGTGTGGGATCGCAGGGCAAAGGCATCCTGATCTTCACGGTTGATCTTGTATTTTTTGGATACAGCCTCTGCTGTAAGACCCATCCCAACAAGGTAATCCGGGGTCTGAGAAGCCGTTTCGTAGTTGGGAGCCAGCTTATATCCTGTCATGGGTATCATGCTCATACTCTCCGTGCCTCCTGCTATGTAACAATGGCCCATGCCAGCACGAATTTTAGCCACAGCGATAGAAATAGTCTCCAAGCCACTCGCGCAGTAGCGATTCACTGTCATACCCGGCACCTCCTTGCCCAGTGCCCGCGTGGCGATAAGGCGACCAATCTGAAGGCCCTGCTCACCTTCGGGGTTGGCACAACCTACAATGAGGTCATCCACCATGGTTTTTTCCAACTCGGGTGTTTGCTCCAGCAGGTGGCGAATGACATCTACTGCCAGATCATCGGATCGGTAATTTCTGAAGTATCCTTTTCCAGCTTTGCCCACGGGGCTTCTGTATGCTTTTACTATATATGCTTCCATAAGTATAGAATTCTTTATTGAAGGAGAAAATTAATTTCGTAGCGGTTTGCCTTTTTCCAGCATGTGCTGAATGCGCTCCAGCGTTTTGGGTTCGCCACATAGACTCAGAAAGGCTTCCCGTTCAATATCAAGCAGGTACTGTTCTGATACTTTTTGGGGACCAGTCAAATCTCCGCCACAAAGCACCCATGCTATTTTCTTGGCAATCTTGATATCGTGTTCGCTCGCGTACCCGCCCAGGTAAAGACTGTGAGCCGCGGTGTACAGAGCACCCAGTCCCTGTCTGCCCAATACTAGAACATCTTCGCGTTCAGTAGGCATCACATAGTTGGTTACCAGTCGCAGCACTTCCTGTTTGGCAGCGGCTATCCTATGAGCAGCGTTGACGACTACTTTGTCTTTGTGCGTCAGATATCCCAGTGGATAGGCCTCATAGGCCGAAGTCGCTACACTCGCCATGGCTATGGTTTTGAAGCTCTCGATGAGGGAAGGTATCTGCACATCACCCGGAACAAAGGAATCCGACAGGCGCAGGGCAAATTCCTTGGTACCCGCCCCGCCGGGAAGGAGACCTACGCCTACTTCCACCAAGCCTATGTAGCTCTCCGCTGCAGTCACCGCCGCATCGCAATGCATGATGAGCTCAGTTCCGCCACCAAAAACGTATCCTTGCGTCGCGGCTACCACCGGAATCTTTGAATACCGGCAGCGCATTGTAGCTCGCTGGAACATATTGACGGCCATACTCAGTTCGTCGTATTCTTGCTGATAAGCCAACATGGCGATCATCATAAGATTTGCACCTACGGTAAAGTTTTTGGCCTCATTTCCAATCACCAACCCCTTCCAGCCCTGTTGCTCGGCAATATCGATCGATTCATATAATCCTCTCAGTATTCCCTCTCCGATAGCATTCATTTTGCTGGTAAATTCCAGACATAATACACCGTCCCCAATATCGTGCAACACCACCTCACTGTTTTTGAATACGGGCACTTTTTCACGAACTGCATCCAGGAGCACCAAGCGGGCAGAATCCGGCATTGGTTGATAACCATTGACCGTTAGATCGAAATACTGTTGCTCCCCGTTTTCATATTGATAAAATGAAGTCGCACCAGCACTTTTCATTGCTCTTACCCAATCCGGCACCAATAGATTTTCTGCTTCTATGGCCTGTATACCGGCGTCCAATCCTATAATATCCCAATACTCGAAGGGACCATAATCCCAGGCGAACCCATTTTTGAGAGCTTGATCAATGGCGAAGAGCTGATTGGAAATTTCTGGTATACGCTGCGAGGAGTACGAGAATAATGCAGCAAAAGATCTCCTAAGCAGCTGTCCGCCTTCATCAGCATGAGCAAAAAGCGCTTTGATCCGCTTTTTGGGATCATCGATTTGCTTGGACAGTTCGAGACTGGCCAGCTTGCGAGAAGGCGGCAATTCATAGTCAAGTGTATTTAGGTTAAGAGCCAGTACAATACTCTTACCCTTCTCATCTTTCTGATCTGTTTTTTTATAAAAACCCTGCCCGGATTTGTTGCCAAAAAATCCATGCTTTACTAGATGCGTGAGATAGTCTGGCATGGGCAAGGATTGTGCCATAGCGTCTGTCGGACAGTTTTGACGAATACCCTCTATCACCTTGACTGCCGTATCCAAGCCGACCAAATCAGCTAACCGAAATGTACCTGTATTAGGTCTGCCAATGGCGGGGCCCGTGAGTTTGTCTACTTCGGGAAGAGACAGTCCTAGTTCATAGGCATGATGAAAGATATTACCCATGGCGTACACACCAATTCTGTTGGCGATAAATGCAGGGGAATCCTTACACAGCACCGTTTTCTTGCCGAGAAATTCTTCCCCAAAATGCATAAAGAAATCAACTACTTCCTTTCGAGTATCTGGTCCGGGAATTATTTCCAGCAAGCGCAAATAACGGGGAGGATTGAAAAAATGGGTGCCAAGAAAATTCGCTCTGAAATCCTCTGACCGCCCCTCCGCCATAAGGGAAATAGGAATACCAGAGGTATTTGAACTAATAAAGGTGCCCTGTTTTCTAAATTGTTCTACCTTTTCGAAAAGCTGTTGCTTAATATCTAGCCTCTCAATGATTACTTCAATGATCCAATCGACATCCTTGATTTGAGGTAAATGGTCCTCAAAGTTACCGGTGCGGATACGTTGGGCGTAGGATGACATATACAAAGGCGCTGGTTTTGCCTTCAGGGCAGCAGCTAAAGCCTCATCAGCAATCCGGTTTCTTTTCGCTCCAGGCTGTTCAGCATCGGAAGGGAGAATATCAAGCATAAGTACCTCCAGACCAATATTGGCGAGATGGCAAGCAATGCCCGACCCCATAATGCCAGATCCGAGCACTGCAACTTTTTTGATGCGCATAATAATTATATTTTTAAAAATAGGTTTGTAGACAATTTCGGATACAAAGTAACAAATTCCCGTGAAATATAGACCAAAACAGCCCATTAAAAAAGGATGAAAATGCTTAGTCTTTACCTATATAAAATTGTTTATTCATTCTCACGCTTTAAAATTTATGAAAACATTAAGACTCATATCAAGCTAAAAGCAGAGCACTGGTCGTTAACAATAATATTTCGCAAAAAAAACAAACATTAAAACAAACCATAATACGTTTTTGCTAGTAAGTCTTATATTTGCCATCAGAACCCAATATAACTTAAACACATAAAATTTAAAATTCATGAATGCTATGTTGCTGATATTTCTTCAAGCTGTGCCCGAATTAGAGCAAGCTGTAGTTGAACCAGTTGTCAAAAGCCAAAGTGTGATGGATGTCATTTTTGGTGGTGGTCCAATAGGAATGGTTATTTATTTAATACAGTTTGCTATATCAATATTGGGGCTCTATATTTTCATAGAGCGGTATTTGACCATAACTAAAGCATCAAAAATTGACCAAAATTTCATGAACAATATTCGCATGAGTGTTCAATCCGGAAATATTGCTGCTGCAAAAGCCCTATGTCAAAACACAGACACACCTGTAGCGCGAATGGTAGAAAAAGGACTTCAGCGTATAGGAAAACCCTTAGATGATATTGATAAGGCTATTGAGAATATAGGAAATTTGGAAATTTTCAAACTTGAGAAAAACTTGTCCAGTTTGGCCAGTATTGCAGGTGCAGCACCCATGATTGGTTTTTTTGGTACGGTGACTGGTATGATATTGTCATTTTATGAAATGGCTAGTCAGCAAAATGTTACACCTGATGTCTTGGCAGGCGGTATCTACCAAGCGTTACTTACGACAGCAATAGGTTTAGCAACGGGAATCCCTGCCATGTTGGGATACAATATATTGGTGGCAAGAGTGGACAGTGTAATTTTCAAAATGGAAAGTAACACCATTGAATTTATGGACTTATTGCAAGAACCAGCTTAATTATCCTTAAAAAAAATCATTATGGGACTAGTCAGAAGATCAAAAGCATCTGCAGAGTTTAGCATGTCTTCAATGACAGACATTATTTTTCTCTTGCTTATATTCTTTATGCTCACCTCAACCTTAGTGAGTCAAAATGCCTTAAACCTTAAATTACCCAGCTCGAATTCGACCACTGTTGCCCCCCCTTCTATGGCAGTATCCATAACACAAGATGGACAATATTATTACAATGCGACAGCTATGCCGCTGGAAAGTATCGAAACCAGTATAGCCAGAGAGATGCGCGACGCACAAAATCAGGATAAACTAACGATTACCATTGTAGCGGAACGAGGTTCACCTATAGAATATGTGGTCGAAATCATGGATATGGCCAATCGTTTGGGAGTCAATGCTATTTTGGCTACTGAACCCAAAAAATAAAGTTGATGGAACAGCAGCCATGGGTTTTTACGTTAATTGTTAGCATATAAGTTTCCTTATGATCAGTGCAAGCCATCCCAAAGAAGAAGCAAATAGGCGCAAAGGAATCGCTATAAGCGTAGTCTTTCATGCCCTTATTTTGTTGATTTTGTTTTTACCATTGCTCAAATATCCTGACCCACCTCCTGGACAGGAAGGGATTTTGGTGAGTTTCGGGCAACCTGATGTGGGCAAAGGGGATGATCGTCCAGATACTCAACAAGAAGAAAAAGTAGAACCTAAGCCACCAAGTGAAGCCGAAAAACCCATTGAACCTACTCCACAGCCAAAAACTACACCACCCGTCGAGACTGCTAAGGAAGTAGTGACAACACCTGACCCCAATGAGGTAGCAATTCGCAAGCGGGAAGAAGAGAAAAAGCGGCAAGAAGAAACAGATCGTCGTCGTGTTGAAGAAGAGCGCAAAAAAGCTACGGAAGAGGCCGAACAACGCAAGGCAGCTGAAGCAGCAAAACAGGCAGAACTTGAAAAGACTAAAAAGCAATTTGGAGACGCATTCGGTGGTAAGGGAAAAGGAAAAACAGATAAAGCTGGTAACCAAGGGGATCCAAAAGGAGATCCTGATGCCAAAAATCTGGAAGGTATAAGTACTGGAACAGGCAATATTGGTGGAGGCTTAAGCGGCAGAGGGGTCCAATACAAGCCCAGCATTCAAGACAAATCACAAAAAACGGGTACTGTTGTCGTAAATGTATGTGTAGATAGGAGTGGTTCGGTGACTAAGGCCAATTTCACACAAAAAGGTTCTACCACAAATGATCCGGAACTTACCCGGATAGCAGAAAGTAACGCTATGAAATTCCGCTTTTCCGGCAGTTCAATTGATGAACAGTGTGGTACAATTACGTTTACTTTTAAGGTACAATAGCCATAGAAAAGAGATTTTGTGTAGTCGATTTTCTATATCTTGCCCCTTTAACCCAAATTGAAAGTTATGTTGGATCACGATCCTAAAATGGAATTGTATTGTATCGATAAAAGTGAAGGTTTGCCACCAGTACTTGAAGCATTAAGTAAGGCAACACATGAGCAAACCACACAACCAAGAATGCTGTCTGGCGCATTACAAGGGTCATTTTTACGGTTCTTGGTCAGACTTATCGGTGCGAAAAATATTGTCGAGGTAGGTACATTCACCGGCTATTCTGGTATTTGTATGGCATTGGGGCTTCCGGAAGGTGGCAGATTGACAACCCTGGAAAGCGATATTCGCATGAAATCGTTTCATGAAACATTCTTTAACCAAGCAGGTGTAGCTGATAAAATACAGGTAATCTATGGAGACGCTCACCAAACACTCCCTGAATTGAAGGGGCCATTTGATATGGCTTTCATCGATGCTGATAAAAAAGGGTATTTGTACTATTACGAAACTTTGCTCCCAATGATGCGACCGGGAGGACTCATCATTGCAGACAATGTCTTATGGTCGGGCAGGGTATACGGTGATGATGATGAAAAAAACACACAAGCATTGCGCGAATTTAATGATAAAGTGTCCGCTGATGCCCGCGTAGAACCGTTTCTGCTATATTTACGTGACGGCCTAATGATGCTCAGGGTCAAAGGTTAAATCGCATATTAATCTAATTAGGAGGTCATTCAGCTTCTTGGTAACAACCACGTAATACTAAATTCATTTCATATGCACCCTAAAAAACATGGAGGGAATGGTAAACCATTATAACCATTCTTTGTCGCGGTTGATCAGTCCTTCAGCTTTGGTCATGGCCAACTCTACTTTGTTTTTAAGTCCTCTGAAATATCCGTCACTTTCCAAATCTTCTTGAATAGGTTCCGCATGCTCTTTCAGTAAATCCATCCAATTAAGGGTATATTTAATAAGGGAAGGATTATGGCTAATCATATAGTTCGGGTTATCATGCGTCATAAATAACCATTTTTTATCCGAATTTCCTGCTACTATAATATTGTTTGTATGAGTTACTCTGTTGTTGTAATAATATACTTCACCACCTGTACGATTAAAGTCGTACAATTTGTTTCCAGCCTTAGCCATTATTGCAGAATGTTGGATAACCTGGCGTACCGATTCCAGCACATCTAATGCATTACCTGGTTGTGCAAACTCTCTGCGCTCCAATAAATATAGGATTTGTTGAAGGGTATTATCCCACACATTTGGATTCCAGATTTCAGAAGAGGGGATTTTGGCGTATTGTTGCCACAATCCTTGCATTTGTTTTCGCAAATAAGCGCTAATTAACTCCATTGAAAAGGGAACATTTTCACTAATACCTGGTATTTTCCAGATAAATTTGGCAAAAAAGTACATTTTAAAGGCACCCAGACTCGGATTCATAAAGTAGTAAAATATGGGCATTTCTCGAGTAGCATACCGAATAACTGGATTCGGTACTTGATGCATTTGTTGAAATAATCCCTCCATTCTACCCAAAAAGTCTTCGATACTGGCAATTGGCAGTAGCATACCCGGTAACATTACTTCCACTTTTTCATGAGATTGCCACACCCAACCGTCAAAAGAAAGCTGATATTTCCTCATTAAAAAACCCAATTCCCCCAAAGTAAACTGCGATTGACCACTTAAACGCTTGTATAATACACTTGTCGAAATACCCATTTCATTACACAATGCCGTTTTATTGACGGAATTCTTTCCCAACAGATCTTTTAGAAAATAGATTAATTTGTCATTTAGCTGCTGATTGTACTGTTCTATTGAGCTGTGCATCATATATGAAACTTTTAATATGTTTGAATCAGTTTTATACCTATTTAGCTATGAACCTGTGGGCTATTTTATGTGATTCCAATTTTGAGAAAGGCATCTTTGTATATCAATTACAAAAAGTTCATTAGTGACAAAAAACCTACCTAAACTCCATTAAAAATTACATTTCTCATTGATTTTCCACCCATCGCTTTTATTGCTATTTAGTTACTTCTTATATTAAAAATAAGCATAATGCAAATCTAATATTATTTTAATATTTTACCTATAATGAAAATAAATAATATATATTTCTTACCCTGGAAATACAAAGTTCTTTTACTCGAGAAAAAACCTTTGATTCGTTTGGGCCTACCCCACCAGTAAACTCCAGCTTCCTAAGCCCTTATAGCTGTTGCCATGTGCAGCCACTTGCGAAAAGCCATTGAACTTACTCCACCATTTTTAATGTGGGTTACGCCTAGATTACATGATGAATATTTTTGAAGTAATGCACTATGATAGAAAAACCAAGAATGTTTGTCTCACTTAAAACATACTCACATATCCGAAATGTAACTTGGTAGCTCTAAAATCCCAAGGGTTGCCCTGCTGTCTACCTTGCGCTAGTGTAAGTCCAAAGAGACCAAGGGAGGTATCGAAGGTCAGTCCTATCCCAAATCCAATGGGGGTATCCCGTAAAACGGTCTCACTGGTTTGATTGTCAAGCCAACCCACATCTGCAAAGGCGAATAGATGGCTATATGGTCCAGTCAAAAAGCGGTATTCGGTAGTGAATACATGATAAAATGATGCAAAAATGGATTCCTCGTCAAATCCACGCAACAGACGATTGCCTCCAATTCGAAATAGTTCATTGCGAAATAGCGATGCATCATTAATCAGCCAGCCCCCTTTGTAGGCAAGGTGTAAAGTGCTTTGTGCCGCCAATGGCACAAAATAAGATACATCTGCCACAAACTTCCACTGACTACTTTGCCTATTAAGGGTATCATATAAGTTTGAAAATGAAAAGTTGGGATTGTCAGGGTCACTAAGCTTTTGAATGGAAGCATTGATGGGAATTTCTCGTCTGCCTGCAGCGGCTGTAGCTCTCCACCTCCACCCTTTCCGCGGATTGAATCTGTCATCAAGTCGCTCCCAATGTCCCTCAATCCCAAACAATTGCGATCTCACATCAAGCGCAGCGGGGAGGCGCTTTAGTATTCGAATCTGATCCAAATTTGGTTTAAGCAGGTCGGTTTGAAAAGTATGCCAAAATGCTCGCAGGTAATTATTGCCTGACATTCTGTAACTCCATCCTACCTGAAAGCCCAAATCGCGGTATGCGGTATCTCTTGAATACAATTGAAAAGCCACATCCATTCCAAATGGAAGGTCCAAAGGATAAGGGTATTCAATAGATGCTTTTATTTCTTGGGTCTCTGGACGCAAACGTTGAAATATTAACACTGCTCTTTCTCCCCTGCCAAATGCATTTTGTAAGTCCAACAAAGCACTTCCGGTAATCACCCAACTCCCTGTCTCACTGTGACCGGGCAATGCTCCCAAAACAAAATCGAAACGGCTGGAAGACCTTTTTTGTAAAAAAACATGAACCTCAGCCTGTGCACTATCAAACAAAACTACGGGTTCTTTACGCTGTTGCGCATAAGGTAGTTGATTCAATAAACGGGGTATTTCATTGGCTATCCAAGATCTGGAATAAAGCTTACCTTTTCGCAAGCCTACATATCTTCTTAAAAAAACTTCAGATACTCGTGCATCTCCATCATTGACTAGCCGTTTTACTGTGTACTGCCCTTGAGATTCCATGGTAAAGTACCCTATCATGGTATCAACTTCAAATTCAATATGTTGGAGAACTATCTTTGGAAAAGGATATCCCGAATCTTCATATATTACAGAGATTGAATCCATTAACACCGAAAAAATATCACCTCTATATGGCCTAGTGGCCAGCAGTTTGTCAGCCCCTTTCCGCTGCAAAAAAAGTACAATTGAATCCTCAAATACGGGTCGAAAAAATTGGCATCGATCTCCAGCATAATATCTAAATGAAATAGTATTTTTTGAAAAAATTAATTCATCTATTGAAAAAAAGCACCAACCAGATTCTCGCTTCGACCTAACCCACTTGTCTAATAATTCAACTGCATTGCTAGAATCGACAGCAAACCTTGGATAATCAGAAAACAGTGTATCCGGTACGGTGTCTGAAAGTGCGGTTAATGTATAGCCAACTTGTTGCGCATATAGTTTTCCACCCCAGCAAACCAGGATTAAGTGTATGATGGAAACCATTTGAAAATAGCGCATAGAAAAACGCGAGTTAATTGGAAGGATAATTCCTATAAAACGACAAAGTAATGAAAATCGTCCTAAAGAGATCATAGAACTTAATCGATCAAGATACTTTTCGATTCAGGCGCATCATATTTCGTAAAAAAATATCTACATCTTCTGCCACGGCATAGTATCGAGCATATTCCATATCTCTGGCGAGCCTGGCCTCCGGTAGATCTGCATTATTACAAGGTACTACAGCAGGTGCGAGATCGGGCAGATATGCAGGGGCTGGGTTGGTGGCATAACCCACCCAAGTGTTTTTACCCCACAATACTCGCCAAGCATTGACTAAAAGTTGCATTCGGGATGGGAAAAACCACATCAATATCGGAAATAACAAAAGTAACATGAGCGCCACTATTGCATCTAACCATCTTTTAATGCGGCGCCATTCGGGCTTACTCAAACGGTAGTTGATATGATGGGTATAAAGTTCACCGATATCGTCTTTAGAACGTGACCCAATAATACTATCCGAATGCGCAGAGGCCAATTTAAAATGGCAGAGATGTCCATGGTCGCTAAGGCACTGTAATACTCTTGAAGTGCTTAAATTTCGGGAAGCGATAACGACTTCATCCAGTTTGTACTGTCGAATAATAACTTCAAGATCATGAACCTGGCCAATTACAGGCAAGCTACCTTCTGACTTTTGGTTACCTTCCGGTAGCACTGCCCCGCATATAACGGCTTCAGGTTCTGCATTTTGAACCAAACTGCTCAAACGTGCAAATTCAGCAGCATCTGCAAGAATAGCAATGCGTTTGCTGCTGCCGCTACCAAAAAGCCACTTTTTTTCTGTAAATCGATACCACAACAATCTGCTTAAGGGAAGTGTCAAGCTCAAAGCCACATAGCCAAACAGTAGAATTGGCCGAGACGGACGCAACGCTGCATCCAGCATACCATAAATTAGTCCATTGATCAACAATCCTATAAGAATAGCACCCAAAAGCCGTGTCAAAGATTTGACATGGTCGTACACCCCGCTGAAATAAAAAGTAGTGAGCCAAACCACCAAAAAAATCGGAAGATTGACTTGTTCAAACACACCGCTGTAATACATTGGATCGTGATGATATCCGACAGCCCATGCCCATTTAATCAGACTAAGAGTAAGAGCCATTAAAGCAAGATCAAGTGTCGGCCATTTAATGCGGCTCCAGAATGTGCTCAGTAAAGTCATTGAAGCCTTGGCATATACTCCCGTTTTCAAAAGGCATCGAAGCGGGGCTGGATACCCATTTTTAAAATGCTTTTGCGCGAAAATGAGCATAGCCTCATAAAAATGCCTAATATAAGACAAGCTATTCTTTCGGGTACTTTCTCCTTTGTAATGTATAATGGTGTTACCCGGATCATATAGTATGGTGTGCCCAGCCATCGTCACCCTATAGGAGAGATCAATATCTTCACCATACATAAAAAACTGTTCGTCAAAGCCTCCAATCTCATCCAGTACAGACTTTCGAGCAAAAAAGAAGGCGCCGGTAATTACCTCTACTGACGAAATTTGGTTCTCTGGAAGGTGTCCTAAGTAGTACCGATTGAATAACGATGACTTGGGAAAAAGTCTATTGAGGCCACTAAGTTTAAAAAATGCAGTAGCAGGCGTAGGAAGGCCTCTCTTAGATTCAGGCAAATAATGCCCTCCACCATCAACCATGCGAACACCCATGGCACCCGCTTGTGGATGACTTTCCATGATTTGGATGCATTTCAATAGGGTATCTTCTGCGAGCAGTGTGTCCGGATTTAGAAAAAGCACATATTTTCCTTTAGCCATGGCTAAAGCCTGATTGTTTGCAATAGAAAAACCAGGGTTATGCTTATTGGCAATAAGAACCACATCAGGAAACTGTTGGCCAATCATCTCTACTGAATCGTCTTTCGAATCATTATCAACGACGAACACCTCACATTGTAATCCCCGTGTAGCTGTGTGGATGGAATAGAGTAATTGCTCCAAAAAATAGCGAACGTTGTAGGAGACTATAATTATACTCAGATCCATGCGCAAGATGGCTTAATAAGCTGAAGCGCTTTGATGGTAGGGTATTCTAGCCATTATAGATCTTCCTAATGTAATCTCATCCGCATATTCAAGTTCGCCTGCAAAAGAAACTCCGCGCGATATTACACTGATACGAACAGAATGCATTTTCAGCAAATTGGCAATGTAATAAATAGTAGTTTCACCCTCAATGGAAGAAGGGATAGCCATAATAAGCTCTTCTACTCCCTCTTCTTGCACCCTATGTAGCAGCGATGCAATATTGATATCATCTGGTCCGCGACCATCCAAAGGGGATATGACACCGCCCAGAACGTGATACTTTCCCCTAAATTGACCTGTTTCTTCAATAGCCATTAAATCGCGAATACTTTCAACCACGCAAACCACGCGATCATTTCTTTGTCTGTCTGTGCATATATGGCAGACATCCTGATCTGAATAGGCATGGCAGCAAGAGCACGATTTGACTTCCCGTTGAAGCAAATCCAGCGCTTCTGCAATTCTTTTTGCTTTGCTTTTATCCTGAGCAAGGAGGTACAGCGCCATGCGCAATGCAGATTTTTTTCCTACAGAAGGAAGTTCAGCCAAGGCATCTACCGCTTGTTCAATATATCTGGATGTGTATTTCATACCTGTTGCAAACTTGTTCCGTTAAGTAAGGCGCATTGAGGGTTTTCAGCAGGAGCTGCGCACCTGTTACAGGCCGCATCAATGTACAAAGGTAAACATATTATAAAAAATTAGTTGCTATTTGTCCTAAAAATATAAGGCTATATGTCACTAAAGTCCTCAAGTGAAACCATCAACTGATTTTACTCCATACAGCGACATCTTTCATGTTCCGGCGAACATAATTTCTAAGCGGCTGATGCTTGGTCAATTGAAGTGTTGGATCCTCGTCCAATAAATCACGGGCTATGGCTCTGGCAGCCGCAATAATTTCTCCATCACGAGCCAGATTGGCGATTTTAAAATCGGGCACACCACTTTGTTGTGTGCCTTCAATAGCACCGGGACCCCGCAATTGAAGGTCTACTTCAGCAATACGAAATCCATCATTGGTTTCGCACATGGTATCCAGCCTAACCCTTCCCTCTTCGGAAATTTTATAACTCGTCATCAAAATACAAAACGACTGATCTGCGCCTCTACCTACCCTTCCTCTCAGCTGGTGCAACTGCGACAGACCAAAGCGCTCCGCATTTTCAATCACCATGACCGAAGCATTCGGAACATTGACGCCTACTTCTATAACAGTAGTAGCTACCATAATATGAGTTTCGCCGCGAACAAAACGCTGCATTTCAAATTCCTTGTCCTCTTGTTTGAGTTTTCCGTGTACAATACTAATCTGGTAATCTGGTGGCGCGAAACGATGCAACAGTTTTTCATAACCCTGTTGTAAGTTTTCAAGATCAAGCTTTTCTGATTCTTCTATGAGCGGGTATACGACATAGATTTGCCTTCCCTCGGCAATTTGGGCCTTCATAAACTTGATCAAATCCGGCCGAAAATACTCTGTTTTATGTATGGTTTTGACAGGTTTTCTACCCGGAGGCAACTCATCTATCACCGACACGTCCAAATCACCATACAATGTCATGGCTAAGGTACGCGGTATGGGCGTAGCAGTCATCACCAGAATATGCGGCGGATAAGGTCGGGCTTTAGCCCACAATTTTGCCCGCTGAGCGACACCAAAGCGATGCTGCTCATCGATTATGGCAAAGCCCAGTTTAGAAAAAACAACAGGATCCTCCAACACCGCATGGGTACCAATCAATAAATGAATCTCTCCTTCAGCGAGTTCAGCCAACAACCTTTTTCGTTCCTTGCCCTTTACATTTCCTGAGAGAAATGCTGCTTTTAAGCCTATTTGCTCCATGGCCGGAGCTATATTTTGAAAATGTTGAGAAGCAAGAATTTCTGTCGGGGCCATTAGACAAGCCTGGTAACCATTGTCAATGGCCATAAGTATACTCATTAATGCGACTATAGTTTTGCCACTGCCGACGTCACCCTGCAATAGTCGGTTCATCTGCACCGGACGAGCTAGGTCTTTACGAATTTCCTTCAAAACTTTCTTTTGCGCCCCCGTTAATGCGAAAGGCAGGATTTCTTCATAATATTTATTAAAAAACACATCCACCTTTTCGAAAACATAGCCACCTGAGTCTTTCTGGCGCACCTTTTGACTGAGCAACATTTTGAGTTGGTGCAAAAAAAGCTCGTCAAACTTAAGCCGGCGCTCGGCTTGGCGCAACTGATCCTGTGATTCCGGAAAATGAATTCGATGAACAGCCTCTGCATACGGCATTAGGCGAAGCTTCTGCACCATATCCGTTGGGAGGTGCTCTGTCAATTCACCAGTCGGTAGTTTGGAAATAACCTGCTGCACCAAATTTCGTCTAAAGCGATTATCAATTCCGTGATTACTTAACTTTTCAGTGCTTCTATAGGCAGGCAAAATGCGCTCTGTTGCCAATTTATTGTTTTCATCCAATGCCGATTCAAGTTCTGGATGAGGAATGGAAAATTTGCGATTAAACTCATGGGTGCGCCCATATGCCAGCATGGGTGTATGCAGTTCAAGTATTTTTTGAAGGGTCTGAATCGCTCTAAACCAGACAAACTCTATTTCACCACTCTGATCGCGAAATGTTGCGGACAGCCGTCGTCCTTTGCCGCTTCCAATGACTTCTATACGTGTCAGATACCCCAATAGCTGAACATATACTCCTTCTTCTTTAATATCAGCCACAGCCGTAATGGAAGAGCGGTCTACATGTTTGAATGGAAAGTCTAGCAATACATCTCGAGCTGTATAATGACCAAGTTCGCCTTTCAGCAGATCTGCTTTGATTGGCCCCACCCCCTTAAGAAAGGCTATGTCTGTATCCAGAAATGCGCTTTTGAAAGTCAAAACCTGGTTATTTTTTATCAGATAAAATCAGCAAGATTGGATCAAGTAATACATTAATGAACGGCTAAAATACTATATTCGCTGTTCATTTCAATACATCAATATGGAAACCAAGCGTCAAAAGCAAGCAGCTGAGCTCATTAAGCGACATTTCAGTTCGGTTTTGCAAGCGGAAGGATCATATATCTACCAAGATGCTCTAGTTACCGTAACTAATGTTAAAATTACCCCTGATTTTGGCATGGCACGCATCTACATTAGCGTATACAATACAGAAGACAAACTATCTGTCATACAATTGCTCGAAGAGGAAAATGCCCGACTGCGCCATGCACTTGCTGAGCGAATACGTAAATTTATCAGAAGAATTCCTTCGATTGAATTTCATCTTGATGATACTATAGATGAAATGTACAAGGTTAACGCCCTTTTTGATCGCATGGAAGCAGAAAATCAGTTTGGCAAGCGCGAAGAAGAATAAACTCAGCTCTCAAACAGAAACCACTCATGGGGCTTTTTAAAACACCATGAATCTCCAATAAACGCAATTAAAAATCGACAGCGCTTATTTTAAACAGAAGGTGGAGTGTCCATTTCTGCAGCTTGGTCCGCAATATTTTGAGGAGGCATCGCTTCGCTCATCAATCCGCTTTGGTCTGGAATAACAGTCTCTTCGGTGTCTTCCACCTGTGTGACGGCATATGGTCTTGGGCCAATTAACTGCTCAACATCAGATTTTAGCAAAACTTCCTTCTCCAAAAGGTGATTGGCAATTTTTTCTAAGGCATCTCTATGTTTGGCAAGCAATTCCTTGGCACGGACATACTGGGCTTCTACAATTTCGCGAACTTCATTATCTATCATAGCCGCAGTGGACTCGGAAAATGGTTTTTGAAACTGGTCTTTTGACAACCCATAGAAAGAAACATTTCCCACTTTGTCATTCATACCATATACAGTCACCATACTGTATGCCATTTTGGTAACCTGATCCAGGTCAGATTGGGCACCAGTCGATATTTTATCAAAAATAATAGACTCAGCAGCTCGCCCACCGAATGTCATACACATTCGGTCAAGTAATTGCTCGGTGCGTATAATGTATTCCTCCTTTGGGAGGTATTGAGCATAACCCAAAGTCCCGATGCCACGAGGAACAATAGTTACCTTTACCAAAGGACTGGCATGTTCGAGATACCAACCACATATCGCATGTCCTGCCTCATGATAAGCAATTATGCGTTTCTCGTCGGGCGAAATGATTTTATTTTTCTTTTCCAATCCACCGATTACACGGTCGAGGGCGTAGTTGAAATCGTCGAGATCAACTAGGTTTTTATTGCGGCGAGCTGCAATAAGGGCAGCTTCGTTGCATATATTGGCTATATCTGCACCTGCGAAACCGGGTGTCATTTCAGCCAAAATATGTGATTTTACTTCTGGTGCGATTTTAATATTTTTCAAGTGTACCTCAAAAATTTGTTCGCGACCTTTCAAGTCTGGGGTGTCAATAGTTATTTGTCTGTCAAATCGGCCTGGGCGCATCAGAGCTGTATCCAATACATCTGGGCGATTTGTTGCTGCCATGATTATAACTCCTTTGTCGGTGCTGAATCCATCCATCTCAACGAGAAGTTGATTCAGTGTATTTTCTCTTTCGTCATTGCCTCCTTGGATGCTATTTCTGCCGCGAGCCCTTCCAATGGCATCAATTTCATCAATGAAGATGATACAAGGAGCCTTTTCCCGGGCTTGTTTGAACAAATCTCTAACCCTGGATGCACCCACACCAACAAACATTTCTACAAAATCTGACCCTGATATCGAGAAAAAAGGCACACCCGCCTCTCCCGCTACAGCTTTTGCCAGAAGGGTTTTTCCAGTACCCGGAGGTCCAATCAGTAATACTCCTTTGGGTATCTTGCCACCTAAGGCTGTATACTTTTTAGGCGTCTTTAAAAAATCCACCACTTCCATGACCTCCTCTTTGGCTTCATCAAGACCGGCTACGTCTGCAAACGTAACATTAACTTTGGTGTCTTTATCAAACAATGTCGCCTTAGACTTGCCGATATTAAACAATTGACCTCCAGGTCCGCCTGCACCTCCGCTAACGCGACGCATGATGAAAAGCCAAAGCCCCACTATTAATAGGAAAGGTAATGCATAGGTAAGCAAGGGAAGAATCCAGTTCTGGCGTTTTTCATAGTTCAATATGGGCGGCTGCACACCTTTTTCACCCAAATCTGTATTTAGGCGTTCCACCGTACGCCCAAAGGTTTCTTTAGGGCCAATATTGTAGAGATAATGCGGATTTTGAGCGCCTAAGCCACCCTTGGCAGCATCTTCATACTTTTTATCATTCAACCGACTGGTTTTAATAAAAATATGGGCCACCTCCTCGTTGACTACTACTATTTTCTCTACGTCGCCAGAGGTCACCAATTCTTCAAAACGATTGGCGCTAATATTCGTTTCTGCTGCAGAATTTAGCAAGTGCGCCATGGCAAAAATTAAAATTATAATGCCATAGATCCAAAATGATCCAAAACGGTTGAATTTATTTTCTTTCTTGGGGTTTTCTCCCGATTTATTTTCCATAATATTTATGCTTCATTAATGGTGCTAAACACTACAATTCGTGATAGGTTGTGACAAATGCATCATCCCATAGTCCTTCAAGATCATAAAATTGTCTGGTCTCGGGATAAAATACATGCACTACTGTGTCAAAATAATCAACAAGGATCCATTGAGCACCTGGACTTCCCTCCACACGAGAGGGAAATATTCCTAAATCCTGCTTTAACTTTTTTTGAATACTATCGGCTATAGCTTTGACTTGGGTATTAGAAGTACCCTCGCATATGATAAAATAACTTACAGGTGCATCGTGAAGTTTGCGTAGATCCAGCTTTACGATATGTTTTCCTTTTACATCCTGAATAGCTTCAATAATCTGGTCATTTATCTGTTCAGGGGAGACGCTGGCTTTTGTAGCCACTGTTTTGGTTGTCAAATGATGAATTTTAATAAGTACCTAACAATAAACCGTAAAAATAAGAAAATCGTTCCTCAAAATTCCATTTTTAGTTCGATTTCAAAAGCACTGAATATGAATCATAAAACAGATATTTGTCTTATGAATAATCCAGAAGTACATTATTTCGAGAGTCTCCCCTCAACCAATGCGCTTGCTTTAGAATGGATAGCAAAAACCAGACCACCTGAGGGTACCATGATCTATACAGGGCATCAGACAGCAGGTAGAGGACAATTTGGCAGTATTTGGGAAAGCGAGGCTGACAAAAATGTCTTAATGTCGGTTATATTGTACCCAACGTTTATTGAACCACCGCGTTTATTTCTATTACAAATGGTGTGCTCTGTGACGTTATTAAATGTCGTAAAATCCTGGTTGCCTAATGTTCCATTATGTTTGAAATGGCCAAATGATCTAATGGCAGGAGATAGCAAACTCGCAGGATTGCTTTTGCAAACAGGCATCCGTGGTCAACAACTAGATTATGCAGTGCTCGGAATTGGATTAAATGTGCTTCAGCAACAATTTCCATCGCACTTACAAATGGCTACATCGTTAAAAAAACTTGGCTACACCGGACAGTCCATTTCATCTTTGGCGCTTTTCATTCGGGAAGCCTTATTGCATGCATACTATTCGTTGTCCAATTGCAATTCGTTAATCGAAAGTATGGAAAAATGGCATAAACAATATGAATCGGCATTGTGTTGGAAAGGTGAATCAAGACAAATTTTCCCTATGGATAAAGATCCTTTCCAAGGTATTATAAAAGGGGTAACTGATCAAGGGCAACTTTGTGTTTCCAGAGCACCAGAAGAGAAATTTTATTACTGGCCAAGGGAGGTTCGAACCGAACCATTGACCAATTTATCATAAACTTTGTTTGCCATGCGTTGCGCCATTTTAAGTATAGGAAATGAATTATTAATCGGACAGGTAATCAATACTAATGCCGCCTGGTTGGGTGAACAATTGACTGATCTGGGATGGGAAATTACCCTGCATTGTGCCGTAGGTGATGACCACACAGCCATTGTGCAACACCTGAATATACTTTCAGAAAACTGCGATGTCCTAATAACAACAGGAGGTTTAGGCCCTACCCGCGACGACATTACTAAAAAAGCGCTTGCGGAAGTTTTAGGTGTAAATCTTTATTTCCACGAACCTACATGGGAAAAAATTAGTGCTTATTTCGAAAAACGGAAATATCCGATATCAGAACTCCATAGGCATCAATGTTTTATGCCTGAAGGAACCGTCATTTTAGAGAACCAAATGGGTACGGCACCGGGCCTGCAGGCAGTGCATGGAGATTGCACTATATTTGTTTTGCCTGGAGTGCCCTATGAAATGAAGCACCTTACAGAATCCCATGTTTTGCCTTATCTCAAAAATCGCTCAGGACTTGAACCTGTTCTAAAACACACTTTTTATACTGCAGGCACAGGGGAAACGGTCATCGCAGATCATATTACCGAGTTTGAAACTTCACTTCCTGAAGGCTACTCTATAGCCTATTTGCCTTCTTTGGGACAAGTGCGTGTGCGGCTCAATGGCAGGGGCAATCCGGATATTTTTACAGAAAAAGCTGATGAATTAAGAAGCTATCTCAACAAATGGCTTTTTGGTGAAGGCAATACTTCGCTTGAGACTCGCCTAGGAGAAATCCTATTATCGAAAAACCTTCAAGTAGCTACAGCAGAAAGTTGTACCGGCGGCAGTATTGGCGCACTGATCACTTCAGTTCCAGGCTCATCAAGGTATTTTAGAGGTTCTATAGTTGCATACCATAATGATGTTAAAACAAATCTGCTGGGTGTAGACACTCAAATACTTGCCCATGAGGGAGCGGTATCAGCCGCTTGTGTTGAAGCTATGGTCCGTGGATTACTGCCTCTCTTAAAGGCGGATGTTGGAATAGCTGTTAGCGGTATTGCCGGACCAGATGGAGGCACCCCCGAAAAACCAGTGGGTACCATTTGGATCGCTGTTGGGAATCGACATCACATTAAGAGTATGTGCATTCAGTTTAACAAGGATCGCTTACGCAATATTAATTTTACAGTTATTCAAGCCATCAACGCATTACGGCTTTTTGTGTTGGAGACCTACCCCTAATCAAGAATTAACCCACGGCTTAGAGGACATGATTCGAAGTAACATGAGTAAATCCTTGATGCATTAGTAAAGAAAATTAGCTGAGGCAGCATGAGCAAATGATGTCAAATTGGTAATTGTGAAAAGCATATATAGATGACAGTCCCTACCTCAAGGGCAACTATTGAGAATCGACTGAACAAGGTTGGTACGATTTACGTTTGAAAAGTGATTGATTAAACGTAATTTTGCGGTCTTAAAACGAAAGGCATATGGCTCAGATCGAATTGATCATGCCCAAAATGGGAGAAAGTATCATTGAGGCTACCATTTTAAAATGGTTAAAAAAAGAGGGGGACCATATAGCGCTGGATGAGGCGGTACTTGAGATTGCTACCGACAAGGTGGATTCTGAAATTCCTTCTCCAGTAGAAGGCAAATTGGTCAAAATCCTTTTTCAGGAAAATGATGTGGTTGAAATCGGAAAAGCAATCGCCTTAATTGAGACTGAAGCAGGTGCAACTGTTGCTGCTTCACCTGCAGTATCGACGGTTCAAGAAACTAAAGCTGTTGAAGATCATGCGGTTGAGATTCCATTTGTACCTGCAGCATCTTCAGCTGCCCTTGTTAGTAGTAATAATCAAAGTAGCGAGGATAGATTTTATTCTCCCTTGGTTAAAAATATAGCTAAAGAAGAGAAAGTAAGTCAAGCAGAACTTGATCAAATTTCAGGTTCAGGTCAAGGGGGACGAGTAACTAAAAGAGATATTGTAGCCTATGTGGCCAATAGACAAAGTGCACCGGCACCCACTATTCAAACAGCTTCAGTAGCTGTCACTGCTGCTCCATCAGTATCTACTCCTTCGCCTGTATCTTTAGAAGGTAATGTGGAGATAATAGAAATGGATCGTATGCGAAAGCTGATTTCCGAGCATATGGTCAGAAGCAAGCATACATCACCGCATGTTACTTCCTTTGTTGAAGCAGATGTAACCAATTTGGTCAACTGGCGTAATAAGGTCAAAAAGTCCTTCATGGACAAGTACCAACAAAATATTACGTTTACACCGGTATTCATTGAGGCCGTAGCTAAAGCAATAGGAGATTTCCCTATGATCAATATCTCGGTAGACGGAGATAAAATAATATTGAGAAGAGATATCAATATAGGCATGGCAGCTGCTTTGCCAAGTGGCAACCTTATTGTTCCCGTGATCAAAAATGCTGATTCGTATAATCTGGTTGGTTTGACTAAAGCCGTAAATGATTTGGCCTCCAGGGCAAAAGAAAACAAACTAAAGCCCGAAGAAATACAAGGGGGTACCTTTACCCTTACCAATGTTGGAACATTTGGCAATGTGATGGGAACACCTATCATTAATCAACCTCAAGTGGCTATTTTAGCTACTGGAGCTATTCGCAAAAAGCCCGCGGTGCTTGAAACACCCTATGGCGATGTGATAGCCATTCGTCAAATGATGTTTTTGTCACTATCTTACGACCATCGTGTCGTTGATGGATCTTTAGGTGGTTCCTTCCTTAAACGCGTTTCCGATTACCTTGAGTCTTTTGATCCGGAAAGGAGTATATAAGCAAAGAAAGCGCAGTTACTGAATTTTAATTGTGCCAAATCCACTTGATTATCTGACGATTAGCCTTGCAGTATGTATTCCATTTTCCGTGCTAATCCGCAGCATATAAGTACCTGACTCTCTTAGTTTTATAGAGGATACCGTTTCTTGGGAAAGTTTAGCATAGACCCTTCTCCCCCAGCTGTCCCATACTGTAATTTCCGATTTAGAACTCGGAAATATCAGTGTAAATTCACCTGAGGATGGATTAGGAAATACTTTCAAAAGAAGTTTGTCTTTAAAATCTGCCGCAATATTTGTTGGATCTGCAAAGACCTCAGTGAAGGTTTGGGCATAAGTATAAGCGCCTCCACATGAAGCAACTGCGTCCCAATTGATGGACCAGGTCATCATCCCGCCCAAATCAGGATAACCACCCGAAGTAACAAGTGTGTAGCTACCTGGTTTCGGACCTTCGCCTTTTAAATATCTAATCGCAGCCATTGTAGAATCAGCCGCCATGTAACCCCCTCCTGCCGCCTGAGAACATGCAGGCAGTCCAACGGCAATTTTTTGAGCTGGAAATCCTTCAAAATAACCACCGTTAGTGTCAAATCCCTTGATGATTGCTTCAGTAAGCGCTACGGTAAAGTCTGTAGTACTTTGATAATATATACCGCGATCAATACCATACATAGAACCGCTATTGTACAACTGTACGTGGATTAAATCCAAGGAGTCTCGTAAAGCATCCAAAATGGGTAGATACCCACCCCATATATTTCCAAATGCAGACTGCCCACCTTGAACATAGGCGGTTTCCGGTGCCATGGTAAGCATCATCTTTTTATCAAATTGTTCTCTATAAGTAGCCATAATTTCTCTTACAGCAGATATAAGATGCTGTTGTGCAATACTTTGTGGCTGCTTTATAGTTCCACCTTGAATAAGGATGGGGTTGCCAAATTCTATATTAATATCCAAACCATCAAAAGCGTAATACTCAAGAATAGCTAGCATACTAGCCACAAAATCTGATTTTTGAATCGAAGTACTAAAGTCAAAGGAAGCTGTAGCGCCTCCTACACTCAAACAGACTTTTTTACCTTGAGCCTGCAGGTCTGCAATTGCTTCTTTAAAAGATTCTGGATCAATGCCTTCCGGATCGAATCGCATCCACATATTTTGAGGAGAAGCAGGCAATGCAAAAGCGACATGAATTACGTCATAGCGATCATCAACCTCCTGAATGGGAATATAAGGTGCTCTGCTATCATTCCAATTGTGCCAATAGCCAACAAGTTGCTGTCCCTGTAAAGGTTTAACAAAGCAAAGAACGCACAACAAAGCCCCAATATGCTGTGCAGATAGGGTTAAAAGTAGTTTTTTCATAATGGCTAAGGTAGCTAAAATAAATAAAAATGAAAACTAAAAACACGAAAAGCTATCATTGAGAGGCCACCAAGAGATATCGATAAACAGATTTTGTAAATAATGTGATGGCTTAAAGAGAAACACTTTTCAATAAAAAGATATTAATTAACAATCTAAATATTATATTTTTATGGTGAGTTGATTTATCAAGCATTTCCGTCCCAATGGCCAGCGCTACTTACTTAATCATTTTCAGCATTTAATAACTCTATATATTTGAAAAAAAAGGTTTTCAGTATTAAGTTTGCCCGAGAGAACAATTTTGAATTAACCCAAAATTAATTTTATAAATTCAGTTTGCTTAATGATCAAATCTATTGATGTTGTAATATTTGAAAGTATCCCAACAGGGCCAAGTGCCTGACCATATGAAAGCCAAGCATACGCAATATCATTTGCTTTTATCAGGAAACTTGTTCAAGAATCATGAGCGGTCCCTTAGAGTAATCGGAATACTTAGAGTTCCGAATATGATTGACAAAAATCTCCATTTAACAATTCATATTAAAAATGGTGAAAATCAACCATTTTTAATGAATTCAATCTAGTCTTTTCAATATGATATATGCCAATTATTGGGATGAATTTTATCGCCGAACTTATACGGAAAATGAAAGTAAAGCACTGTGGGATGTAGATCCAGCATTATCGGCAGGAAAAGATCTTGAAAGAATCCTAAAGTGGATAAATCCTAAAATACCCTTGCTGGATGTAGGCTGCGGAACCGGAGGGCCTACTGCCTACTTAGCACAGCATCTTAAACTGGTCATCGGCGGAGATACATCAGTTCATGCAGTAGATTTAGCCCAAAAAATCCACAAGAAGCAAAATTTAATCTTTAAGCATCTTGACTTGTCAGATGAAAAAGGATGCAACGATATATACCGTGAATTTGGTGCTGTAAATTTATATATGCGAGGCGTTTTGCACCAAATCAAACCTGAACATAAGCAACAGGTTGTTAAAAACATAGCTCATCTGTTACAACAAACTGGAACATTTTATTTTATAGAGGTTGCCTCCAACATCAAAACCTACTTTAGAGAAGTGTCACCGGAATTTCATTTGTTACCTAAAGCAGTTCAAGCGGTATTTATCAGTAATTTGCCGCCGGAAGGAGTGTCATTGGAGGACATACCCCTACTTTTCCCACCAGAAAAGTTTATTGTATTAGACGAAGGAGAAGATCGTTTAATGACAAATCTAATCTTACCAAACGGACAAAAAATAACCATACCTGCTGTTTATGGGGTAATCAAAGTATTATAAACTGAATAATTTTTGGAATTAATTTCAAGATTGCAGTAATCATCCTCTTGAAAAATACTGTAAGTATTCCCTATTATCAACCGATTGAGAAGGTCTTTAAATAGCCTGATTCTATATAAATAAATATTATATTTAATGTTTAGTTGTCACAAAATCAATTACTTTCATTTAAAAAAAAACAAAAATAGTCATTAAGTCGCTTCACAAAAGTCTGACTTATTCTTATTGAAGAGTTACCTTGGTTTGAGAAAACCAAATAGAATTGATGATATCTATACTACTATACTATTAAGTCTATTTTTTCCAGAGTGAAGGTTGCAAGCGCTCTATTGATGTGCCTACTTGTATGTACAAATGTGCATCCAGAAACATTTTTCCTTGTTGAACCCAAAATTGATTCAAATCCATCCGCTGCAAATTACCTTCAAGAAATACTCCTTTTGCAATTTCCTTGCGTTTCAACAAGTCCTTTGCAGTCAAAGCATATTCCAGAACAAGATTATTGAGTTTTTCTTCCATTGAATTCTGCACCATAACCGTCACTTTCTGCCTGATAAAATTGAAAAGCGTTTTTGAAATCCCCTTACCTTTTATCATTTTAAGCTCCATACCTCTAAGCACAATTTTATCGTTTTCAGTATTGAAATGAGGGGAGAATTGCAATTGAAAATCCCCTTTAAAACTTCCAATCGTAGAAAACAAGGCAATTATATTTTCGCCTGAACCTTGCAACGAAAAATTTTGAATGCGAATACGCATTTTTTCATTACCAAACTCCTGGGCCTGAAGCGAATCACCCAGCATTTTTTGCAAATATGCCAGTGGAATACGAGCCTGAATTGAAATTTTTGAATTTGGATAAGATGAAACTTCCTTTTGTGCAAATTGAAATAAATGGCTTTTAGACTCTGGCCGAAAATCCGAAATTACATTTTCGAAAAATAATGCAGTTGGGAGGACGAGCTTATTGTCTTCTGTGCGAAGTGAACCCAAACGTATTTCCAGCGGTGTTACAAAGGCGTGTAATCCTCCATCATCGGTTGAAAAAAATGGAGGTGCAAAGAACTGAAGTAATTTAGTTCGCATGGCAATAATATCTACTGCATCCTTTATTTCCATGTCTATTGCCTGACACAATGGAACCTTGTAGGACTTAATCAACTGATTAGCAATCATTTCTATTGGCAGGTTGATTCCAACTACTTTTATAACTGGCTTTTTCAACCATTCGTGTGCCACTAATTCGGTGGTAGTTTTGAATGCAAAGGTCGAAAGCGCAATTTGTGTATCCAACTTTAATCGTATAGTGCCGGCTACATCCAATGGGTTCCACTTGCTGGTTGAGCGGATTTGTACATGCAAAGGCAAATCCAAGTGGATCAGCTGCCCATCACCACGTATATCGGGAATGCCCTCGGGGCTCACTATACATTTGTACCCACCTTCTAATATAAGTCCGTCATGGAATACATCTTTAACCAATGACTGAAGGGCTATATTAAGCTCTTGCCGATCGATAACTACTGGCATTTGCACCGCACTTCTAGGCAAAGAAATGTCTCTAATCATAGGTGAAATCGGGGGCACGGGAGCAGTCATTTTAGGCGAACATCCCAACCAAAAAATAAAAAAAGTAATGAAATATAATACAAAACGCTGAGTGCGCATAAACCATAATTAATTTAGTAAAGGCCGTCTACCTTAAGCCCTCAAAAACAATTACAAAGATACGTAAGCTATTGGTCCAATATCATCAATAATATGTTATTAAATCTATACGAAATGACTCATCCACCTA
This sequence comes from uncultured Saprospiraceae bacterium, assembly GCA_964449535.1. GTDB lineage: Bacteria > Bacteroidota > Bacteroidia > Chitinophagales > Saprospiraceae > SLDF01. The sequence goes on along the minus strand of CAYUZA010000003.1, from coordinate 32,243 downwards.
CAAAAAAGGATGAACAACCTTTGTTTAAGTCATTACTTTACCCTCATGCACATAAAGCGCTCCGATAAAATTGCCTTATCTTGCAGACACATAAAGCTTAGGCAATGGAAAACAAAAAACTGTTTTTACTAGATGGTCATGCATTGGTATATCGGGCGCATTATGCCTTTATTGCCAGACCATTATTTAATTCCAAAGGGATAAATACCTCAGCCATTAATGGCTTTACACGAACTTTGTGGGATATTATTAGCAAAGAAAAACCCAGCCATATTGCGGTAGCGTTCGATCCATCAGGTCCCGTATTCAGAAACGATATTTTCCCTGAATATAAAGCCAATCGAGATGCCCAGCCTGAGGATATTGAAATAGCACTGCCTATTATTCGGAAAATTGTTGAAGCATTTCGCATTCCCGTTTTAGAAGTAAGTGGATTTGAAGCTGATGATGCCATAGGAACTATTGCCAAACAAGCTGAGCAAGAGGGTTTTCAGGTATATATGGTAACACCAGATAAAGATTATGCACAATTAGTAAGTGATCACGTATTTATTTACAGACCTTCCAAAACAGGCAATGGATATGAAGTGCTTAAAAGGAATGATGTTTTAGAACAATGGGAAATATCGATGATCGAGCAAGTCATTGACATCCTCGGACTACAAGGAGATAAAGTGGATAATATACCGGGTATTCCTGGAATTGGCCCTAAAACAGCGGTACAATTAATCAAACAATACGGAAGTGTAGAAAACGCGATAGCGCATGTCCATGAAATGAAGGGCAAGCAGCAGGAAAACGTCAGACAATATGCAGATCAGGCTATTTTATCAAAATTCCTTGCTACCATCAAAACTGATGTTCCCATACAATTTGACGCCACCCAATATCAGCTGGAGCCTTATGATAGAGATGCCTTGTCTAGCCTATTTAAAGAACTGGAATTTAGATCTTTAGCTGATCAAATACTGAAAGTCAACCCATTGGCCCCTCCCCCAATGCAGGGGATACAACAAAGCCTCTTTGATGACCTCACCCTACCTTTAACAAACGCACCACTCGAAGCACACGCAGTTGCAACAAAGACAATAGACACTGTGTCACACCAATACTATCTGGTTAAAGGAGAAGAAGCCATTATTTCCCTGGTTAAAAAACTAAATGAATCACCTATTTTCTGCTTGGATACAGAAACTACTGATGTGGATCCCAATCGCTGCGATTTAGTTGGCTTGTCATTTGCCGTGCAACCTCATGAAGCTTATTATATTCCATTACCTGCAGATCGAACTCAAGCTTCAGCCTTACTTCGACATTTTAAAGAAGTGTTTGCAGATGAACAAAAAACCATCATAGGACAAAACATAAAATTTGATTTGCTGGTGCTAAAATGGTATGGAATTGCACTGAAGGCAAAATTATTCGACACCATGATTGCCCATTATCTTCTGGAACCTGATATGCGCCATAATATGGACTATCTTGCCGAAACCTACCTGAAATACAGGCCTATACCGATCGAGGCTCTTATTGGCAAAAAAGGAAAGCAACAAGGGAATATGGGAGACTTGTCGGCTGATATGGTAAAGGACTATGCAGCAGAGGATGCAGATATAACGCTGCAATTGTACCATGTTTTTGAACCTAAATTGAAAGAAGAGGGGCTATTGAATTTGTATTGGAACATAGAGTCCCCATTGATTCAAGTGCTAGCCCAAATGGAATTTAATGGAATCTGCATTGATCGAAAGGCTTTACAACAATATAGTATTCAACTAGATGCGTCGATACGTGACTTGGAGAAAGAAATATATGAAATGGCCGGCTTACGATTCAATATTGGATCGCCTAAGCAGGTTGGTGAATTATTGTTTGATATACTGAAAATACCCTACACTGGTTCAAAAACTAAGACAGGGCAATATTCAACTGATGAGGATCGATTAAGTGAACTTGCTGCATCTCACCCTATTGTGTCCAAGATATTAGAACACAGGGGATTGTCAAAATTGAAGTCAACCTATGTAGACGCCCTGCCTCAAATGATAAATCCCAAAAGCGGCCGAATTCACAGTTCGTTTAACCAAGCTCTAGCCTCCACAGGACGTCTAAGCTCTAACAATCCAAATCTTCAAAATATTCCCATTAAAACAGAAGAAGGACGCCAGGTGCGTAAAGCTTTTGTGCCTGCAGACAGCAGCTGTTTATTGCTTGCTGCCGACTATTCTCAGATCGAGTTACGACTTATTGCTGAAATGAGTGGTGAAACAGCCATGATCGAAGCATTCGAAAAAGGTCATGATATTCACTCGGCAACGGCTTCAAGAATATACCAGGTTCCCTTGGAATCCGTTACCACCGAACAAAGGCGAAATGCAAAGACCGTAAATTTCTCCATAATTTATGGTGCTGGTGCCACCAACTTATCCAAACAGCTCAACATACGCCGTCAAGAGGCCAAAGAATTGATAGACGCGTACTTCAAACAATATCAAGGTCTTAAGTCATATATGGAAAAAGTCGTTGAAGGTGCCCGCGAAAAGGGTTATGTAGAAACCATGCTGGGCCGAAGACGAATCCTCCGTGACATCAATTCTCGCAACAGTTTGGCAAGAAGTGGGGCTGAACGCATGGCTATTAATACGCCAGTTCAAGGCACTGCTGCAGATATGATCAAGATTGCGATGATCCACATCCATGATGCAATTCAAAAAGCTGCATTGAAAAGTAAAATGGTACTTCAAGTGCACGATGAACTTGTTTTTGAAGTTCCATTAGATGAAGTGGATCAAATAAAGGACATCATCTTGCAAAAAATGAAAAACGCACTACCTGGTTTGCGGGTCCCTATTTTGGTAGAAACCGGCATTGGAAATAATTGGTTGGAAGCCCATTAATTGAAATTTATGTATAATAAATAAAATTATTGTTAATCCATATAAAAGAATCACATGAAAAATCGTTTTTTTGCAGGGCTAAACTGTGTGCGTGAGCTGATATAGTATCAGGAACTAAATCATTATATTCCCGTTTTTCAAAAAAAATGAAAATCAATCTCTGAATGAAATTACCGCAGGCACTCAGATTGGCAGATATTGCACAATTAATACAAGCTGAAATCGTGGGTGATCCCGATTTTATGGTTACCGGATTGAATGAAATACACAAAGTTGAATCTGGTGATATTACCTTTTCGGACCTGCCAAAATATTTTAAAGTTTCTTTAGATTCGGCAGCGTCTGTAGTAATCTTGAATGAGCATGTAGCATGTCCTCCAGGAAAACACCTGCTGCTACACAATTCACCATTTCAGGCTTATGATGCCTTGGTTAGACATTTTACCCCTTTTCAACCCCTGCAAGGAGGTATCATAGCAGCTACTGCCACCATAGATCCCACAGCCATCATAGAACCAGGAGCCATTATTGGACATCATGCTAAAATTGGCGCTTACACCCACATCCAAGGGGGGGCTTATATCGGCAATGATACCGTTATAGGTGATTATGTAAATGTACAAGCTGGAGCCCTGGTTGGTACTGATGCATTTTATTACAAAAGAACACCTGAAAAATACATCAAATGGACCACCGGAGGTCGCGTAGTCATAGAAAATCATGTTGAGATAGGTGCAGGTTGTACTATTAATCGTTGTGTCTCCGGGGAAACGTTTATTGGAGAAGGCACTAAATTAGATTCTCTTATTCATATTGGGCACGGAGCTGTGGTGGGAAGACATTGCCTATTTGCTGCCCAGGTAGGAATTGGGGGCAACACCATTATTGAAGACCATGTGGTTTTATACGGTCAGGTAGGCGTTGCACAAAATTTACGTATTGGAAAAGGAGCAGTAGTATTGGCCAAATCTGGCGTATCAAAGGATCTGGAGGGAGACAAGGTATATTTTGGTATACCTGCCTCTGAAGCCAAAGAAAAATACAGAGAATTAGCCGCATTGCGAATGCTTCCGGACACAATGCGACATAAAGCTGATGTATGAGTTTACATTTAGATACATAGTTTTCAATTAAGCTTCCACTTGATATTGCAACCCATGCTTGGATATTGAGATTCGGGAACGTCTTTGCCCATTATCAAAGCATCCAAAGCTGTGCGCAAATCACGCCCGGAGAGTTCAATACCATTATTGGGCCTTGAATCATCTAGCCGACCACGATAAACCAACAAACTATTTTTATCAAAAACATATAGATCTGGAGTACATGCTGCATCATATGCTTTGGCTACCTCCTGGCTCTGATCATACAGATAGGGAAATGAATAGCCAACTTTTTTTGCATGTTTTGACATCTCCTCGGGTCCATCTTGTGGGTAACGATCTACATCATTGGAGCTGATCGCTAAAAATTTGACTCCTAAACCACTATAATGATTTGATATCCGTACCAATTCTTCATTGACATGCAGGACATAGGGGCAGTGATTACATAAAAACATGACAACGGTAATATGACCCTTAGAATAGGCAGACATCTTGATGGTTGTGCCCGTAATGGTATCTAGCAATTGAAAATCGGGCGCTTTTGTACCCAAAGGAAGCATGTTGGAAGGTGTTAGAGCCATTTCGATATTTAATTTAATAATAGAAACGACTAAACGCTCAAAGAGTTGATTGAAAGTTTTTACGATGTATTGCTACAGTGCTCAAAACGGCCATACCCAATAGAAAAAATACAGCAAGTATAAGCGTACTATTGCGCATATTGCCAGTCCACTCTGCTACCATACCAAAGATGAAAGTGCCCAATACAATTGCTATTTTTTCCAAAACATCATAAAAGCTAAAAAATGAAGTAACAGATTTGGTTTGATCAGCAATCAACTTGGCATAAGTAGCCCTTGAAAGAGATTGTATACCCCCAAAAACCATACCCAATAATCCGGCCAATGCATAAAAGGAGAGTTTCTCACGAATAAAATATGCACTCACGCAGATTACAAGCCAAATGGTGAGCTGGATTAATAAACTAGCCTTATTACCCAGCCGGCCGGATAACCAAGCGAACAAATAAGACCCAACCATGGCAACTAATTGGATAATTAAGATGAGCGAGATTAATTCTTCTGTTCCAAATTCCATTTCGGATTCAGCAAAAGTAGCCGCAAGCAACAATATGGTCTGCACGCCCATACTATACAAGAAGAAAGCAACCAAAAATCTATGTGCCGGGACATTGTCGCGTAGCTTACCAAAAACTTGGGCTATTTTAAGATATCCCATACGTAACACCTTTTTTCGGATAGGGCCCGGACGATCAGGGGGCAAATAACGAAAAACAACTGCTGCTATACCTATCCACCACACCCCTACCAAAGCAAACCCCAATCTACTTGCTGCGCCCGCATCAGGCAGATTCAGTAGTTCGGGCTTCATAATACCTACTAAAATAAAAAGAAGCAATACTACACTTCCACCATATCCATAAGCAAAACCTCGTGCACTAAGCTGATCAAAACGATCAGGAGTAGCGATAATGGGTAGATAGGAATTGTAAAAAACAAGGCCCCCGGCAAAACCAATCAGCGACAAACTAAAGGATAAAATGCCGGGCCAAAACATATCCATCCCATCAAAAAAGAACAAACCCAAACATGCCATTGCCCCAGCGTACGAAAATATTTTTAGAAACAGCATCCTCTTGTGACCATAATCTGCTATTCCTGACAAAAGTGGAGAAAAGGCTGCAAGTACTAAATATGAAAAAGAAATAGCAAAAGCATATAGGGTACTATTTCGTACAGAATATCCTAAAACATTGATCCACTCATCTGCAATTTTCAGGTAATAAGCAGGAAATATAGCTGCTGTTATCAATAAAGCATGTTCTGTTTTGGCTGTATCAAAAAAAACCCATGCTCGTAATGTTGATTTTTTGTTTTTTTCTACGGTCATAATAAACGGTGTCAATGTGTTCCCAAGATAATACAAAGTACATAGACCCAACAAACTCCTAATTTCTTTTTCATAAAAAGGTGTAACACTGTCTGTTTTCCTTATGCTATTCAATGCTTATATTTACAGCCAGGAGACAAAACCCACCCCGTATCACTCATGAATATTTTGATTTTGTCACGCAATGTCAATCTGTACTCCACGCAAAGTCTGGTAAGCGCCTTTCAAAAAAGAAGGCATACAGTATGGGTGCTTGATCATCAGCGGTTTGATTTGCTGGTCCATGAAGATAGGCTCACGCCTTATTACAATAATTATCCTATTCAGGAAATGGATGCCATAGTACCTCGTATTGGGGCCACTTCCACACAGTTTGGTGCGGCAGTCATTCGCCATTTTGAATTGAGCGGTATATACTCAACCACATCTTCCGATGCATTGCTCAAAGCAAGGGACAAATTTTATTGTATGCAATTGATGAGTAGTGCTGGAATTCCAGTCCCCAAAACACTGATGGCCAATTTGCAAAACCTACCTGCCGACACTGTAAAAAGTCAATTTTCTGCTCCATTGGTGTTGAAGCTTAAGGAAAGTACCCATGGTCTAGGAGTCATACTTAGTGAAACCTATGCCAATACATTGGCTTCTTTGGAAGCTTTCCACCATTTGAAACAAGAAACCCTTATTCAAGAATTTATCCGTGAAGCTAAAGGTTGCGACTTGCGCATTTTTGTGGTAGATGGAAGCATTGCTGGTGCTATGCGCCGAGAAGCTGCTGCCGGTGATTTTAGATCCAATCTACATAGAGGAGGAAGCTCTTTTATAGAGTCCTTAACCCCTCTTGAAAGTGAAATCGCTTTACGAGCCACGGCCGCTCTTGGACTTAAAGTAGCAGGAGTTGATATACTTAGGTCTGCCCGCGGACCGTTAGTACTTGAAGTAAATGCCTCACCGGGTTTGGAAGGCATTGAGACTACAACCAAGTTGGATATATCCGGCAAAATTGTATCAATGGTAGAAAAAGATTTATCTCATTAACAGAACTTAATGTCCAAGAATATACTGGAAATCAATCAACAGGTAATACATCCCGGGACTCGCCAATGGATTAATATCGCTGCTGGAAAATTGCCGATAGGTCAAAAAGTGTATGTTAAAGCGATGGTGTATCATGCTGAAGAGCCTGGCCCAAAGGTATTATTTATGGCTGGGATGCATGGTGATGAAATTAATTCTATAGAAATCATACGCAGAGCCATGGAAAATGGGATGTGGAATCACCTCCAGAAAGGTACGGTGATTGCCATTTCCCTTATGAATGTTTTTGGCTTTTTAAATTTTGCAAGAGACCTACCTGATGGCAAGGATGTAAATCGATCCTTCCCTGGCAATGAAAAAGGTTCGCTTGCTTCTCGCCTAGCATATGCCTTAAGCCATCTTATCTTACCTATAATTGATTTTGGTGTTGACTTTCATACAGGTTCAGTGCTCAAATACAATTATCCGCATATTCGATACAATCCAAATGATCCTAAGAGTAAGCAACTTGCAGGTATTTTTAATGCCCCGATTGCTTTTGAGCAAGCATGCATTCCAAAATCCTTGCGCAAAACAGCTAAAGACATGAAAAAGCCTATATTGGTTTTTGAAGGGGGAGAGGCATTAAGGCTTGACGAATATGCCATTCAAGTCGCATTGCAGGGTATTCACAATCTTATGGCTCATCATCAAATGATTAATGACAACCCTGCATTCAAAAATCAACAAAATTTCAGCCATTCTACATGGGTGCGTTCACCTAGTGCCGGCATTTTTAATACATTCCGACCAGCAGGCACATTTGTGTTAAAAGGCGACATTTTAGGAGAAATTAATGATCCACTTAATGGGCAATCTACAAAACTCAAAGCGAGAAAGGACGGTTTTGTCGTCGGTCTCAATTATTCAGCCATTGTAAATCAAGGTGACGCTTTGTTTCATATAGCGTACGACATCGATATGAAAAACTCTTAATAAGTAGACCAAAAGCATGAATGCAATAGTTTTACTTCGAATTGTCCTCATTTTTTCTTTGACCAAAATTTTCCTAGACCCGCTTGTAATCTCAGGTCAAAACAATCTATCTGGTGCTACTAATGCAGTTAAACAACTCGTTGAAAATCCAAAGTTGAAAGGCGCACAAATCGGAGTTGCCGTCTTGGATATGAAAAATGGAAAATTGATAGCATCTCATCAAGAGGATAAGTTATTTATACCTGCATCTACTCAAAAACTAATTACAACAGCTGCAGCAGCGGAATTACTAAAACCAAATTTTACTTTTAAGACTGAACTAATGGTCAAAGGATCTATCGTAGATGGTCTGTTGAATGGAAACATTTATCTAAAGGGCTATGGAGATCCCTCTTTAGGTTCAGAAGTAATGTATGCCAAAGGCAAGTTCGAAGAATGGCTGGATCAATGTGTAGAAATATTGCTATCAAAAGGAATTAAGTCAATCAAAGGATCTGTGTTTGCTGACGAGACATATCTTCCGGTGCCACCTGAACAAGCTACCTGGCAGTGGATGGATCTAGGTAATTATTATGCTGGTGGAGCATGGGCTATCAATGCGCATGACAACTTGTTTTATATAACATTTCAGCAAAGTACTCAATTGGGTAAAACCCCAGAAATCGTCAAAATCGAACCCGAAGTACCCGGTTTGATTTTAAAGAATGAGATTACAACCGCGGGATCAACTACTGGAGATAATGCCTATGTGTATGGTGCCCCTTTTCAGGATACCAGGATCATAAGAGGTACCATACCAGCTGGCAATGGCTTGTTTACCATAAAGGCCAGCCTACCGCATCCAGCTAAATTTATAGTGTATCATCTAAAAAAACGGATGGCAAACAAGGGCATCATCATAACGGAAGAGGCTATTTCTTTAGAAAACCCCAAAGTTGAAATAATCCATACCTGGTCATCGCCTAAACTCGAAAAGTTAACTGATATAGCCAATAAAGAATCCAATAATCTAATTTGTGAAGCGCTGTACCACGAGTTAGGCAAAGTAGGTAAAAACGGTGACCAAAAATATGATGGAAAAACGACTATAAGCCAGTGGTTTGAACAGAAATCCGGAGAAAAGTGGCCATTTTTTCTGGAAGATGGTAGCGGACTATCCATGAAAAATGCTGTTTCCCCTAAAGCATTTGTTCGCTTTTTGCACCAAATGCAATTTAGCCCTGTTTTTGCAATATGGAAAAACACTTTAGCCATTGCCGGTAAAGAAGGCACCGTTAAAACCTTGGCCAAAAATGTTTCAAGAGGTCGCTATCGGCTAAAAAGTGGCTCCCTGGGACGCGTAAGATGCTATGCCGGGTACCTGGAATTAAACAATGATACTTTTGCTTTATGTCTATTCATCAATCAGCATAGTCTAGGAACCTCTGACATTCGACAGATTATTGATACATTCCTTGAGCAATTGGCAGCCAAATAAGAGACATTGATTTTCTATCTACTTTGGATTCCTAAAATCCCATCATAGGTCACCTAGAGATTTGACCTATAATTTGTATAGGCCCTTGCTGTTATAATCTATTAAGATAAATTTATTAAATCTCCCTGAAACGCATTCATTCAGTCGAATCAATGGATATGGAATGCAGTGTCCAATTTTCATATTAATTATTTTTAAAATATATTGACAATTGCTTTGACAGTATTTTTGTATAACATATTTTTGTAATATGAAAACGCTTGCTATATTCGCTTCTGGTTCAGGTACCAACGCTGCGGCTATTATGGATTACTTTAATGGCCACAAAATGGTAAGCGTTGCTCATATTTATTGTAATAATTTGGATGCAGGAGTAATAGAAAAAGCGCAAATGCGTGATGTGCCGTATACGGTATTTGGCAAGAATGATTTGTACAACAATGGTAAGATTCAGGAAAGCCTTATAGAAAACGAGATTGATTATATTGCATTGGCAGGCTTTTTATGGCTCATGCCGGGCGATATCATCTCGACCTACAAGGGTAAAATGGTCAACATACATCCTGCCTTATTACCGTCATATGGTGGAAAAGGGATGTATGGTATGCGTGTCCATGAAGCAGTACTAGAAGCCAATGAAAAAGAATCAGGCATTACCATTCATCTTGTCAATGAGGAATACGACACGGGTGGAATTCTATTCCAGGCCAGGCTTTTTGTAAGTCCACACATGAGTCCAAGCCAATTGGCATTGGGGATACATCGATTAGAGCATTATTATTATCCACGTTTTCTTGAAAAATTTATTATATCTTAAAAAATCAGGTTATGTCAAAGGTAAGTTTAATCATCACAGGATTACTATTTACAACCACTTGGGGTTTTTCCCAATTGGAAACTAAAGTAGTCAATCCTAATCCAAACGCTGCAATGACGGCACCCAAAAAGGAGGTAAAAGCAATTTCTTACCGTCTGGGCGATATGGATTTATGCACCATAGCACCTGTGCTTTCGCAAGAGACTTTTCGTGTGCAATTTACCGTAATGGAAGGATTTTACAACGATTTTCATCAGTTTGTAGCGGAGCGTGCTTATGGAGAGGTCTACCCAGAATATGTTTTAAATAAAAACAGGACCAGATATTTATTGGGGGAATTTTATAGAATTGAGGATGCAAAATTTGCACTGGAACGTTTGATCAACCTAGGCCACAACCATGCATTTATTGTAAAATATCAAGAAGGTCAGCGGGTAGATTAATACCTGAAGCTGGAGGCTCTGGCAACTGAGTACCCCACCGTTGATTAAATCCACGGATTCCTTGTAATCCACCTGTATGCCAAATCAACAGTCCTTGTGAGGGCTGTTGATTTGTTGTTTTACTCCAATTAGAAACTGCATACAGCAATTTACCTGTATATACTGGATCAAGGTAGATGCCTGTTTCGTCATAAAACTCAATTATAAAATCTACCAAATCTGCATGATACCTAGCATACCCACCCAGGTGGTACTGATGATAAAAAATAGCATTACCCTGTTGAAGATGACCTGTATCCTGCATAAAATTGGAGATTTGATATTCAAGACTATGATTTTTCAACACATTAACACAATGAACATTAAACTGCTTGTTCAGTGTAGACAATAAACCGGCCGCACTACCTCCGGTACCGCTGGGCAAAAACCAATCAAAAGGGACTTTTTGGCCAACAGCATTAAATTGTTCAATTACTTCCTCCACAAAGATCTTGACTCCTTGGAAGAGCATAGGAGTGGTGCCTCCTTCTGGAATCAGGCAATATCCTCTAGGTAAAAACTCTGAAGGAAGCTGTTTTTCTCCCTGAGTATAAACTCTATAGTCATTTCGGGTAACAAACTTGAATTGAACCCCCTTCTGACGAGCCAATGCTAAAGTGTGGCTTTCATTGCCTTCAACTTCGCCCCGTACTATTGCTAAAACTGGAATATTATTTCTTTCTCCCCAACAAGCGATGGCTGCCAAATGGTTAGAATGAGCCCCTCCAAAAGTAAGGACTCCGTTGAAGCCATTCTCTTCTATAAAGGTTTTTAAACCGTACAGCTTCCAATACTTATTACCTTGGATACACTCATCGTTCAACGCGTCGTATTTCATCCATACTGGAAACGAGCATTGCTTAAAAGCACTAGTGCTGTTTAATACTAAAACAGGAGAAACAGATTTGGCATGCATTAATGGAGCTACTAAGAAGCTGCCCTTAAGGCATAAGTACAACCAAGCGCTTAGTCACAAGTGTTCTACCTTTATCATCTGCTAGTGAATATAGATAAATCCCTCTTTCAAAAGACCCTAATTCCAGTCTAACAGTGCGTTTTCCGCCATTAACTTGATACCTTTTGCTCCAAACCTCTTGTCCCATCAAATTAAATAAACGAAGGCGATACATGCCATCGGATAATCCATTCAAATCAAAACGAACGGACCCAATGGCAGGATTAGGGTAGGCAATAATATCGTAGTTTCGGTTACTAGGTTGCTGATACGTGTTGGTCATCTGGGTATCAGATTTGAACTGTACATTTGTTATTTGTTCTTCAGCACCTCTTGTTGTAACCACCGCTACAGGTTCTATTGATTTATCATTCCAATAATAATAAACAACTGAAGTATCAATACCTGAAAAACCAGGAATTGGAAATAAAGAAGTTACATCGATCCAGATAGGAAGTGCATTGCTTTTTGCTTCAATTTTACGGTTACTAATCACCACTCTCCTTTCCCTTAATACATCAAAAGAACCCATAGGTATATGGGTAACTCCCCAGGCGTCAACGCTAGAATTTTGGGTAATGGCTGTATTCAATCTTAAAGAATCAGGCTTAATAGGTAATCCTTCAAACAAAGAATCTGGCAAAAAAGAGGCCGAAACAGGAATAAGCTGATTGGCACTATTGTTGAATGTGTCCTCATAGCGCATGGGAGCCGTTCTTTCAACAATATTTGGTTGGTTTTTTGCCACAATTTTTAAATCAAAACCGCCTAGAGGGCTGTTACCAGTAAAGCCCATCTGCAAAACAGTAGCATTTGTTTTTCTGAAAAATGTTTCAGAACCACCTTGTCCGCTATAAAACCAATTAGCCGCTTGAAAATCGTTGCGATTCTCTGACTCGGAGATAGGCCTAAGAATAAATTCGTTATTAGTAGGAGCCTGGAGACTGCGGAAATCCCAAGTTCTGTTTGGACCAGGATTGCCGAGATCGATACCAGTTGGCAGATTATCAAGAGCGGTACGCAATGTATCACCCACCTTCGGAAAATTAGTATTTGATACTACTATTTGAGCATTTGCGATACAACCAATCCATAACAACAAAAAGGTAAAAAATTGCTTCATAACCATAATATTACACTTCAAATATAACGCATAATAACCTCACAAAGTTAAAGTGATATCAAAATAAATATTTTTACATGTATATTTATTAGAAATACAATCTAATATGAGTCTAATATTATTCAACAAATTCGAAGCAACCTGCATCCGGAGGTGATTTCCTTGCATTGCCTTTTAAATCATAAAGTATACCCGGTATATCCATTCCAACGCCTCTTGCTACGCTTAAAGTATCCAATGTGAATACTTTTTCCTTTACATTTAAAAACAATTTATCTTGACGTTTTAAAGAAATACAAGAGGTACAATTAGAAGAAAAATCAGCAAAAGCAGGCTTTTTTAAGAGGTCATCTACTCTCAAAACTGAATGTGAAAAAGAATATTGAAATAAACTACTAAGTTCTGGTTTTAAGTTGATCAAATTCAAGACATCCTTACCTCCATTATGCATAATGGTATTGACAACTTGAAGTTGTAGGGGATACAATTCAAATGTCGAACAGTCAGCACTTCTACAAATATGATTCTGAGCACTTAGAACTTCTCTCGATAGACCATCATTGGAGAATGTGCAAAACCTAAAAAGATAATTGCCACCAAATAATATATTAGCTCCTCCACCATAATTATCATAAAACAGGCCATTTGTCACTGTTAAATTGGATCTTATACCTATTAATCCGGAGGCACTAGTATTGAAAATTGTAAAATTATTAAGTTCAAGAGTAGTAGCCGAATCAGCATAAATACCAAAAAGTGAATTCTTGAGGCTAAAATATTCCATACGATGGGGCCCTTTCGCTCCAGGAGCGAAACGTATACCTGCCCATTGACCCGGAACATTGGCAAATTCAGGTTCAAGACGGTCGCCTTGTATCAAGACCGGATTTTCAAGTGTACCTTCAATATTTAGGACCCCATTGGGTAAAAAATAAATCATCCCATCATTATAAAACTCATTTTCAGGCGTTTTACCCAAGCCCCCATGAACGTATATCCGTGTACCTGCTGGGATAGTGAGAGCGCAACTATCTACAAATAGTACGCCATAAATTACATAAGGTTTAGGATCTGACCATACAACTTGCCCCAAGTCACAGCTGAGTAAGGCAAATCCACCTTGATTAAAACGATTTGGAATGTAATTGGCATTTTGTCCCCATGCTTCCAATAGAACTTGCTGGGTATTGCCATTAATCAGAAAATCAATATTCTCTTCGATGACAAAAGGACTAATACTCAAAGGTTGATCTGGATCAACAGTTACCTCTGCAAAAATATAAATGCTATCTCCAGGCGGAATATCAATATTCTGATGAAAGTTACCAGGAATACCATCGACATTTAACCGAAATCTACCAGCTGTAGCACCTGTTGTAGATATTTGAGCTATCTGAATAAATTGGTCATAATCATTGTACACTTTAAAAAATCGGGTTGCAGATCCTTTACTGGTAAATACAGTATCAAATCTCAATGTATCGATAGAAAAACGGAGTTTTACCTCTGATCCAAGTAAATAAGACTCTTTGCGGCATCCTGATACTAAAGCCAATGTTAAAAGGCTTATCAAAAAGAGAAAAAATAAACTTTTGTTATAATATTTTATAATGTCAATTGCCATTGTACAAAATTACAGGAATATAAATCAAAAAACAAAGGCGTCGTGGAACCCATGACGCCTTTGTTTAGATATAAATCATTACAAATTAATATGACCAAAGATCATGTTCGTAGTTAAATATAGATTGCTTGATCTTCTCAGATTCCAAAAGCAAATCAACTCCATTTTCTTTAAGTGACGCAATATCTATCAAACGCAGATCCTTTACGTTGCTAGCCTTAATGATAAAGCTCGAGAAGAATCGCATTTGGAAAACATCATCCCAACTTAAGGGGCTAGAATCGTTCAATGCATTGAAAACCTCTGATCTAGAGAAAACTTCTCGACAATCAGGATAATACAACCAGAATAGGGCACGAGGCTGTAATTCTGTTGCATTACCAAAATCATCATAAATAATTTCGGTGAATAGTGGGGCAATACCCAAGATTCGAACGCGAAGTTCAGATGCTTCTGAATCAAAATACCAGATCTCTTTCATACGGAATTGTTTGATATTCTCAAACCTTGCGATGGTATCACTGGTTATTCTCAGTTCAAAATTATCTGGATCATCCAACAAAGGAACTGCTACCGTATCATTCTTTATAAAGCTAGCTTCTATTTCTTTGGATGAAAGCCTAACCGTAAATTTCTCATCTGCGAAAGCGCGCAATTTGCCAGAAACAACTGCGGACTTAATAACGTCAAAGAACGACCCTTCCGGATACACAAAAGATTGATTCATCTTTTCCCTTACATCTAGAACCCTCCAAACGCGTTTTTCCCAAAAAATATCATGCTCTCTTGGCATATCAAAAGGAAGAATCATACGCTCCTGCATCAAACGCTTCTCGATGATATCATCAATTGGAGCACTATCCTCATCTAAGAATATGTCGTCAATTTCACTAGATTCCTTAATGATGATATCACCAGGCTCTTGTGCTTGTAGCACAGTTAAAGATGTGCCTAAAAGCATGACCAACCACAACAATCCAATCTTTTTCATGAAAACAATATTAAGCTAACTTTAAATAGTTTTACGGTACGAACACTTTTAACGAATGGTAAATACAAGAGTGTTTAATGCTCTGGAAGCTGCGTCACCAGGACATTTTCCTTTTACATCAGTAAAATAGAAGGCATCACCAGGTGTAGCTTCATTAACTAAACGCATAACTTCACCACCGAATCCACCACCACTGTTGTTGGCTACGCGTGGGTCGTCTCGCTTAGGCTGACGAATTACACGGAAACCTTCAATATTACACTTTGCATCAAAGTCAAAACCTTCTAATACAGGAATTAAACCAGGCTGAACTTTAAATTCACCTACAGTCATAGATCCACCTGCCAGACGTCCCAACTTAGCTACAGGAGTAGGGATAGGTTTTACCCGATATTCAAAGGTCATTGGTGCTAGTCCTTCCGCAGCTAAAGTGATGGAAGCTGGGCCTGTGGATGAAGCCACGACAGTATATTTGCCCGGTCCATTTGGTGTTAATCTAATATTAGCAGAATTTGTCACCTTCAATTGATTTGAAGAAACACCTGCTGCTGATACAGAAATTGGATTTTCTACACCAATATAAAACACATTCATCTTTTCCAACTGAATGGAAGCTGAACGACGACCAACCTCGTAAGAAAATGTCCTTTGAACAGTAGTCACCTCCTTCGTTACCGGATTAGTGATAGTAGCGCGAACGGCATACTCCTTCACCCCTGTTTCGGAAGTTTTTGCGGTATATTTCACTACACCATCCTTTAAAGGTTGGTTAGATCCATTTACACTAATAGACAAACCTTCAGGATTTTTACTAGATGCAGATAATGATATTTCGGTCTCAAATGTTTCACCTGAAATCACGTATGATTTTGCAGGAGAAGACACCAAAATAAAATTATCGAAAACGATATCTTCACCACCTGTTTTATCCATTAAATAGTTAAGAACAGCTGCCTCTGTACTTTTGGCGTCATTCTCAATTTTAGATAGGATAGGCATCACAGAAAGAAGCGGCATCTGGAAAAAATTATAATGAGCCCAATTCTTCTTATCCTTGCTCGTAGTGTAGGTAGAATCTATTCGAAGAGCGATATTTCCAGTAAAGGTAGCTCTGTCCGCACTATCAACTAAATTCAAAAACTTAGAAGCATATTCACCGATTTTCGCTTCCAATTCTCCGCCTTTACCTGCATTAGCAGCAGGATCTTTACCAACAAGATATCTTGTAGTTATATCCTTATCCTTATATCCCTTAGGCTGGTTGTATTTATCATCCCATCCACCAGATTGATCAATCATATACTGCTTGATCTCACGAACATAATCAACAAACTCTTTTGACAGCGTACGAGCTTGAGTAGCTCTTTCTGCATACTGAGCATATTCTGGAGATTTTTTTGCTAGTGTAGCAATCCTGTCAGGCTTAACCTCATTGGCATCATCCAAAACCCTGCTGGAACGATTTATACCGTCATCTACGAGTTTGAATGCATTAAATATTTCCGCTGACACGTTGAGGGCAAGAAGTGCCGTCAAAACGAGGTACATCAAGTTGATCATCAACTGCCGCGGTTCCTTTGGAATTGACATTCTGTTATTTTTTAAATGTTATTCAATAAAATATCTAACCTGTCTGATAGGGACAGACATTCAGAAACTGAATATTATCCCTGAACTCCTTTACCCAAATTGGTCATAGCAGACAACATATTGCCGTAAACGCTATTCAATCCAGACAAATTTTTATTCAATGAATCCAAATTAGTTTTGTAAGCCTTCGTACCTTCAACAGTTTGATTAAGTTCAGACATGGCATTGGCCATTTTTTCGTAGAAATTACCCATACCTTTAATTTGCTCACCAGTCTTCGCAAAATCAATTTCCTGAAGTGCACGTAGTGAACCCAAACTCTTACTCATACCTTGTAATTCCGTCAACATACCGCTTAAGCTTTGCTCTACCATATCGCTATTCAATGGCCTAGCTGACCCTTTAGTGGGGCCTTCTGTCAATGAATTGATATTAGAATGATAATCATCTAAACCTGGATACAATTTTTCCCAATAATAGTCCTTCTCAGGAGGTAAAATACCTAACATTAAGAATAAGAAAGCTTCTGTAAATAGACCCACCATTAGTGCCTCATTGGCATAAGGCCAAGAAAGGATTTTGAACAAGGCACCAATCAATACGACAGATGCACCTACACCGATGATCAGATTTTTAAAGTACTTGAACGATTTGGTTTTTACAACACTCATTGCAGTAAATTGATTTAGGTTAAGAATAATTGATTTTAGTATCCGAAACTTATTTGAGTTGCGGGAAATATTTTACAAAGAAATTATACTCATTAAAAGCTAAAAATAAAGCAAGCAGTTAGAATTGGTAGTTAGCCTGACCCAATTGTGGAAGAACACAACGGAACCCAACATAAGATTTTGCTGAATCCTGATACTCCCAGTGGCGAGTGTCCGTACGCAGAAAATAGGCTACATCTTTCCATGATCCACCGCGAATCACCTTACGCTTAAATGATACCGGATCATCTTCTTTAGCATCATAACGAAAATCAGGATTTTGGTCATGATAAAAAGAGTAAGCATTTTCAGCGAAAGCAGTAATTGTCCACTCAGACACGTTGCCTGACATATTGAACAATCCATATTCGTTAGGAAAATATGCATCTGCTTTTACAGTATAATAACCACCATCTTCTGGATAATTACCTCTACCTGGTTTGAAATTAGCCAACAAGCATCCTTTAGAGTTGCGAAGCCCGTAACCTCCCCACGGATATGGCGCTAATTCAAATCCACCTCTAGCAGCATACTCCCACTCTGATTCAATAGGTAGGCGGAACCCGCTTCCAATGTTTTCTTCAGGACGGAACTTTAGCCAAAGCTGTGTTCTCCAATGACAAAAAGCATTCGCTTGGTCCCATGTTACACCCACAACTGGATAGTCGTCAAACGCGGGGTGCCAAAAATAATCATAAGCCATCGGCTCATTGAAAGAGTATGAGAAATCTCTTACCCAAACCAATGTATCCGGATAAATATTGGTAACTTTTTTCTTGATAAAAGTATTACGTGCAGACTTTCCTCTATCTTGAGCTGCTGCTTGAAGATCAAGGTATTCCCAATTGTAAATCATTTTTGACACGTTAAGGTCCTTCATCCGACCATTGTAAATGTCATCGCCTTGATAATATAGGTCTGCCAAAGTTTCATCATTATAATCGATTGGCAAATCCCAATTAATTCTTTGATTTCCATTTTCATCTTCTGTGTAATCATCCATCATGACATGTGCAATGGAATCTCTTACCCATTCAACGAACTGACGATACTCATTATTGGTAATTTCTGTATCATCCATATAAAAACCTGAAATGGATATAGTTTTAGGCCTTTGCAAATAGGTATTTCTTAGGTCTTGATCGCCAGCACCTATGGTTAAACTTCCAGGCGGAATGAACACCATACCAAACGGATTAATACCTTTCCAAGCCGGCCTGTCTTGCGCACCAACAAGCTGACCTGATGTCTTTTTACTCTTTCCACAGGACGTTAGTGTAACAACCAACGCTAATAAAGACAGCACTACAAAATTCAAATTCCTCATAGTCGATTTAATTGAAGTAACCCTTTTCTTTCTTTTGTATCATCTAAAACGGCCGTAAAGATATACCCATTCCAATACAAAGGAAAAATTTATTTGTTAAAAAAAACATAAAATACCAATTCTATACCTACACCTCTTACCGAACACCATTTTTAATATGGAAATTGTTTTATTTTAAATATAATATTTTGATAATATGTCAGTTGGCTTATCCTTTGATATGATTAAAGTCTTGGGCTATATATAATTTTCCCTTTGCGAAACTGACCCAATGGGTAATCCAAAGTATAGCGCAACATAATCTCATGAGACCCTCGGCTTGCCAGTGCTAAAGATGACAATGTAATATCATAGCTATATCCTAAAACAAAAGACTTTGAAATGCGTAAATGCGCCATAAATGCCATAGCATCTATTGAAAATCGGTCATACCCTCTGAATAAAAACCCTCCAGATAATTTTTTGCCATAACTGGCTTTAAGCAAAATATCATTTTGAAATGAGCTGCCATCTGTTCTAAACCAAATATTAGCACCTAATATCCATTCATCATAATTGAGAAATTCATACTCTGAATGGAGGTTCAACGTCCGCCTAAAGACAAACCCACCAGGATATTCGGCCTGCAGATCAATTCGATTGCCCAACACTTGTTGCACAGAAACCCCTCCCTCCCAACGATCGTAGGCAAAAAACATCCCAAAATCCGCATCAGGAGCATATCCATTTTCTAAGGTTATTGGCAAAGTAGGATCATCATGCCAAATCTGACCACCTTCATAAATTCCTCCAGGCGTCCGAATTTTCCTTCCATCTAACGCTCGTTGACGAAACCCAGCTGCCAAACCTACTGATGTAATCAAGTTTGAAGGCCAAACTTTTACATAATTATAAGATAGTTTAACCTGATTATGGGCATGCACACCGGCTTCAATCTGAGACAATTGAATACCCAATCCTCCATTCCAAATGTAAAAAGGTGAGTGTGCAAATACTTGCCGTGCCACCAAATTACCCTCCAAACCTGCCCACTGATTCCTATACCAGCCAGTAGCAGAAATAACTCCCTCCATGCCACCATAAGCAGGATTGATGGCATAAGTCATCCATGGAAACTGTGAAAATTGAGTTGTTTGTTGTGCCTTTATAGGCAGCAAAACCAGCAACATAGCTCCCAAAAGAATACAATTCCTTGTCATGGTTCTATGCCTTTTACATGTAAAAATTCATTGAGACTGAATATCGCAGGCATACAAGCAACATCAGAACAAATCTGAAGGCCTTTTTCAATATGTGCCATGGTTTTATGACTTTGTAAACCCGGATTATAGATACAATCCGGTAAATATAGCTTTTGAATTTCGTTCCACAAAGATTTTGAGGCCTGATCTTCTGCTTTTATCGTATAGTACCCAAATGTTAACTTCATCAAACCACAAGCCCAAAAACTGAGTGATGCAGGATGTTTTTTGACCGCATTAATCATAGCACTTGCCATTTGAATGGCTTTTTCAAAATATTGATTCTCTGATGTTAACGAATAAATTCTCAAATAATTATCCAACATTACTCCGTTTGCTGAAGGCATTGTATTATCAAATATATCCTCTTTTCTTATAAATACATCCTCATTGTCCGTAGATGTATAGGCAAAAAGCACGTTTTCCTTCTGACTGAAATTGAGTTCAATAATCCTTAGCCACTGTTGAGCCATAGTCCAATACTGAAAATCGCAGGTGAAAGAGTATAATTCAAGACTCGCTTGTATCAAATAGGCATAATCGTCAAGATTGGCCTTATGGAAAACCTTTTCCCCTATTTTAACACGCTTTAGCCTTCCATCTGCATCGCAAAATGTATCCAAAATAGCAGCCATAAGCGATTTGGCTTCCGTTAATACAGAACTGGAACCGCTTGCGGAATACCATGCCATAAATCCCCTTAACAAGGTAATGTTCCAAGAAAGTATCTGTTTTTCATCCCGCAAAGGCCGAGGCCTTGTTTCACGGACAGCCAAAAGCATTTTATGACTTTCATTTACTTTTATTTTCCATTTTTCAGGTTCTACATTTAATGACAATGCAAATTCACTAGGAGACATGGTACGATTCAAAATAGAATTTCCTTCCCAATTACCCGAGGGACGAACGTCATAATACGCCAAAATGGTTTGATGATTTTCTCCAAAAATTCCAGCCATTTCATCGTAATCCCAAACATAAAATTTGCCTTCTACGCCTTCACTATCCGCATCTAAAGCAGCGAAATAAAGCCCATTATCCCCTTTCATTTCTCGCAACAAAAATGAAATAGTTTGCTCGATTGCATCTTTCACTTCTTCTAACGGAAAAACTTTGTAGAGTTGACTACATACCTGTAAAAAAGCTCCATTGTCATATAGCATCTTCTCAAAATGGGGCAAAAACCACTCATTATCCGTTGAATACCTGCATATGCCACCACCAATCTGATCATAAATTCCCCCTCGGATCATCTTGAGTCCCCAGTTCAGGGCATATTGACTCCACTTTTCTTCTTTAAAAAAATAGCCGGCTTCCAATAAAAGCTGCATGGTGTTGAACATAGGAAATTTGGGAGCGCCATCCAGCCCGCCATTAAGTTTGTCAAGTTTGTATTCCAGATTGCCTAATGCATCTGCCAAAACAAAGCGCAATTCATCAGTTGGTACACCTGAACCCCAAATCACAGGCTCTCCCATCCAACGTCGATCGCCTTGCGCAATGAGTTGGGTAAGCCTCGAAGCCTGATCTTCGACAAGTTCTCTTTTATTTGTCCACATTTCATGCATATGTGCTAAAACCTGCTTCCAGGATGGTCTCTTATGCATGGGCACAGGTGGATAATAGGTTCCGGCAAAGAATGGCTTTTTATCCGGTAGCGCAAAACAATTTAGAGGCCATCCGCCATTGCCGCTGACCAACTGACAAGCATCCATATACAATTGATCTACTTCAGGATGCTCTTCTCTATCTACTTTTATGCAAATAAAGTGAGCATTCATCATGGCTGCTGTTTCTTCATCTTCAAAAGACTCACGCTCCATAACATGACACCAGTGGCAAGTGGCATAACCAATGCTAATCAATAGAGGTTTATCCTCCTTCAGTGCTCGCTGAAAAGCTTGTTCCCCCCATGGATACCAATCAACTGGGTTGTGCGCATGTTGCTGGAGGTACGGACTGCCACATTGGGCTAATTTGTTGGCCATGAAATGCTTTTTGCAGTTTAGCTAATTATTATAAAAATAACTCTAAACCATCATATGCCAATTCAACGTTAGGTGGCAACAATTTGTTTATCTCTTTATGCTTACCCATAAAATGACTTATATGTGTGAGGTAAGTTCTTTTGGGTTGCAAACGTTCAATTGTAGCTAAAGCCTCTTGTACATTTAGGTGAAGTGGATGAGGTGAAAAATGAAGGGCATTGAGTATTAAAATATCTAATTCCTCTAATTTAGAGAGGGCTTCGTCCGAAATGATCTTTGCATCAGTTATGTAAGCAAATTTTCCCATCCGAAAACCGAGTACCTTCATTTTTCCATGCAATACCTGGATAGGAATAACAGGGTACCCCTTTAACCACAATATTTTATCGTGACTAATTTCCTGAAAAGTAACTTTTAATGCACCAGGATACGGATTGTGGCCGAAAATGTAGTCAAAACGTTGATGTAAGGCATCGCAAACATCTTTTGTGCCGTAAAGGACAAGAGGTTCCTCTTGGAAATAATTATAAGGCCTCAAATCGTCTAATCCCACAATATGGTCATTGTGTTCGTGAGTGAGCAAAACTGCATCTATCTTGTCCACTGAAAAGCGCAGAAGTTGCTGACGCACATCGGGACCTGTATCGATCAAAATTGAAACCGAACCATATTTAAGCCAAATGGAGCTACGTAGACGAGCATCTTTTGGATCATTTGAAGCGCATACATCACAGGGACACCGTAATACAGGAACCCCATGAGAACTTCCTGTTCCTAAAAATGTCGCATGAATAGTATTAGGGTGCATGATTTTAGATGGATTGAATAAGCGATCTTTAAGTATTATTTTCGCCCACTTCTTCTGCGATTGTGGAATGCATTAGGCATGTTTTGAAAAATTTTTTTAACTTGTCATCTAGTGTAGATTCATCCAATTCTACCAGACTTATTACATCCAACAATGCTTCTACTCTACCTGCCAGATCAAAAAACTTGTTGACTACAACTATTTTTTGATCCTGTACCAGGCAGTAGCCAGATTGAAAGTGACCTTTTTCATACCTAACCTTGTAGCCATTGAGCTCGAAGATTTTTTCAAGTTTTTCTTTAGAAACCTTGGAGAGTGATACCATCAGATTAAATTTTTCTCAAATAACATATTATATATCGACATCTAAAAGCTTTAGTAGAAAACAGTAGCAGATAAAACTTCACAGACTTTATAACTTTGTCCCAAAATTAGAACGATGGGTGGAGATCAGACAGAAAAACTGGTACAATTAAAAGAAGAGCTGGAGAAATACACGATTTTATTTGAAAAAACGCTTTTAGCGCTTCAAAATGCATCGTCTTCGCCTTACCCTATATTTGCGCTTCATCAGGAAAGCCTTGCATTGGGTGTTCCCATATTAGAAAAGGATAATACAGGTGGTACATGGAATATTTACCTGTCCTCTATGCAGGAATTTATCCAAAAAAGTTTAATCCGCATGGAGCGCATTGACGAATTTCAGTCGCTATATCAGCAAAAAGACCATCATTATTGCCTATTTGTACTTTCAGAGCTAGGTGCACAGTTTATATTTCTGCCCAGGGTATATGAGGTGTGAGGGGGGGGATTTCATTTTCTTATGGTTCAATAAAAGATTCATTTATGAAAAGTTTTTCATGATGGTTTTAAAGTGCCTAAAATATAAATAAGCTGTAGAGAGATTACTTTATTTTTTAGTCAAAATCTCTTAAAACAAATTGACTGCCTTTGCTTGCAAATTTTGTCTTTCTACCACTTAATTTATTGTTAAAAAATAACCTTTGTCCCTATTTGCTGTTAGTTAACTTAACTTTACATTCCTATTTGATTTTCCTTCATGAACGCCCAAGGCAAACCCATTTTTAATAAAAGTCAAGAAGACATTTTGTCTTCCATAAGGATGAGCCGGGTCATACTTCCAGTGATAATCGGAATAGGCGTGGTTTTCTACTTATTATACCAGCAGTTTGACCCTGAAGAGTTTGCTAAAATATCTTGGTCACTACATACCTTATTTTGGCTTTTACTTAGTATTGTATTTGTGGTTCTCAGGCATTTAGCCTACGCAGCAAGGATTAAATGGCTGTCGGAAGGGGTGTTTTCTTGGAAAAAAGCAATACAACTTATTTTCATTTGGGAATTCAGTTCAGCCGTCACGCCCACCAGTGTTGGAGGTTCAGCAGTGGCACTTTTTGCCCTCAGTCAGGAAAAAATTCCAGCTGCCAAAACCACGGCCATCGTACTCTACACCGTTGTATTAGATACCTTGTTCTTCGTCAGTACACTCCCTCTATTAATGCTGCTTTTTGGCCCAGAAATCATAAGACCCGGCTTGAATTCCTTATCCAATCTTGGGCCATGGGGTGTTACCTTCGTATCCGCATATTTTGTCATGTTTGCCTATGGAGCCTTTTTTTATTATGGACTTTTTATCAATCCTAATCAGCTCAAACGCACAGCGGTAGGAATAACCAGTCTTCCGTTCTTGCGAAGATGGAAAAGAAAAGCTGTCGAATTAGGCAATAATTTTATCATTGCCTCTAAAGAACTCAAGGCCAAGGACAGGCGTTTTCATTTGAAGGTCTTTAGTGCAACCGCTGCAGCATGGATTTTCAAATTTACTTTGATCAATTGCATTATCATTGCACTAGTTAGTGCGCTTGAACCCACTTTTTTAAGCCAATTAAAACTATATGCTCGCTTAGAAGCCATGTTTATCATCATGGCCTTCAGTCCTACACCTGGAGGATCTGGCTTTGCAGAATTTGTGTTTGGAGGCTTTCTAAGCGACTACGTCCCAAGGGGCATAGCGCTGGTCGTAGCCACCGTGTGGCGTCTTTTTACCTATTATAGCTATTTGTTGGCTGGCGCCATCATTATTCCTGCCTGGATCAATCGTATTATTTCACAGCGATTGAAGAACAGGCAGTCTAAAATCGAAGAACTTACACACCATACCGGGCAAAAAGAATAAGCGCCGCATCCTCTTTTTTTCCTTCGGCTATTAACTGCTTTGCTTGTAAATGCAATGCCTCTTCCGTAATCTCCATGACCCACTCTCTGGTTGATGAAGTGCTTTCTGGGATGACAGTGATGGATGCTATTTCTGCAATTTCATTGCCTGTAAGCCAGGCAGAATGCCGCACAGCCACAGGTAAGGCATCAAATCCAATGGCTAGTGACTCGAAAGGCTGAAAATATGTTTCAATGGCATTACCACTCGCTCGAGCGTAATATGCTCTGCCCAAACGACCCATCAAGTCCAACTTGTGAGGGTCTAGACGGCCGTTATCATCCAACACGGCATCGTCAATATGCATCCAAACTACCTCACAAATCACCAAATGTCCAGCCCCTCCGTGGTTACCCAACGGAATAATATCCTGTACCTTGCATTCAAACTGGATAGGCGATTCGGCTACCCGATATGGTTTTACTTTGACAGAAGATAATTTGGTGAAGCCACCCTTCTCAAATTCATCCACAGATGCCGGATAATCAATGCTCGTTAAGGTCATCTGCCTTACAATATCATGCGTCACTACCTGTATGACACATTCCCTAGTTTTTTCCACATTGTGCAAGGTGTCCTTAGTCGTGTTATTGCCTACCCTTCGATTGGAACTAAATACCAATACCGGCGGATTGGAGCTGAATGCATTGAAAAAACTGTAAGGCGCCAGATTGGCCACCCCATTTTCATCCAAAGTACTTACGAAGGCTATAGGTCTGGGTGCAACGCCTCCTACTATAAATTGATGCAGATCTTTAGTCGCTATATGTTTTGGATCAATTTGCATATTACATGATTATTTTTCAGTGATTTATTCCTTGGCACGGACAAATCTGGCCATGTAAAATCCATCATAGCCAAAATCCTGTGGCAATAATTCCTGCTCTGCCTCCAGTTTAAAATTGGGATTTTCCTGCAAAAAAAGCTGCGTTTGTCCCTGATTTTCCTCTTTGAACACACTGCAAGTAGCATATACGAGCTTACCACCTGGCTTTACCATGGTTGCATACCGACGAAGAATATCGGCTTGCATTTGGACCAATTCCGAAAGTCTTTCTGGACTTAGCTTCCATTTTGCATCCGGATTGCGGCGGAAAGTACCAGAGCCACTGCACGGAGCGTCAATCAACACTTTATCTGCTTTCCCGGCAAGTCTCTTAATGGTTTTACTGCTTTCTATGTGCCGGATTTCAACATTAGCAGCACCAGCCCGACGCATGCGTTTTTTTAATTCTGCCAGTTTGTACTGTTCCACATCCAGAGCCAGGATTCTCCCTTTATTTTGCATAACGGCCGCGAGGTGCAAAGTTTTACCACCAGCCCCCGCACATGAATCTACCACCAAGTCTCCCGGTGCGGCTTGTAAAAAGGGAACTACTTGTTGAGAAGCATAATCCTGCACTTCAAACCACCCCTCTTTGAACAATGCTGAGCGAAAAACCGGCAGGCGTTTGTCTAGTTGCAGCGCTATACCCGATGGCAACATCTGCACGCTAAAACCTTCCTGACCAAGACGTTCTGCCAGGGTTTCAGGATTAACCTTCAAAGTATTACAACGTAAAACTACTTCTGCAGTCTGATTGAGTTGATGTAGCAATGCCATTGCCTGGTCGGGATATGATTGCTGTATTTTGTCCCAAATCCAATAAGGATATGATTCAAGCAATTGCGGATTGAGCTTGGCTTCTGCCATTCTGGCCTTCAAACCTGAATCCTCCAAGCCTGTATTGGAAGGATATTCGGGCAACATACCATTTTTACGCCAATAATAAGCAGCAAATAATCTCTCCAATTTGAGGTGCTTGTTGGATATGCCATCATTATGGGCCAAATGTGCATACAAGCTCATATAGCGAATGATTTCATAGACTGTACTAGACACAAAACCCCTGTCCCTGGCACCCCAGCGTTTGTTAATCTTTAATCTGTATTCGATGGCTTTGTCAGCATACCTGCCATCGTAGAGAATGGAATGCAGCGTATCTATGATTCCACTGACCAGGATGGCGTGTAATTTTTGGGACATGGGAAAAAACCTTAATTCATTTAAAAGAAAAGAACGACAAAAAATAGGCTCACTTTTGCGACATTTTCTTCTTCATTTGTTTGGGAAACAACTCCGTTTTACTGTGCTTTTTGGTTTTTTTATTGGCCTTAATGGCTCTTGCTCTGGATTCTTCGGCAGGACAGCCCGATTTGGGAGCCGAACATGCCAGCCAGCTGCACCAAATTAGCAATCCGAATACCCATTTCCATGTACCGCGATTTATCCAAAAGCTACGCATAACCCGCAATTTTTATAAGTACAAAGATACAATTTTTTCTAGATAAACTTTCCGTGAAGCAACCTTTTCAAACCATAGCCGACATATCAGCATTGCCATTCCATTTTTATGTAGAGGACATTGCTTCAATTACCCATACAATACAAGTGCTTGATACATGAAAAATAACGTATTTATGCCTAATTTTGCGGGCAATTTTCAAATGAAATGTCACATGGCAACAGATTATAGCTACGTATTCAACGCTCATCCATCTTACATTGAATCCTTATACAAAACGTATCAAAGTAATCCCGACGCAGTAGAAGAGGGTTGGAGGGTGTTTTTTAAAGGGTTTGATTTCAATACTTCAAATGGTGCAGTAAGCACTGGAGCACCTGATTCAGAACAATTGACCAAAGAATTTGGAGTAGTAAAACTGATTCATGCTTTTCGCATGAGAGGGCATCTGTTGTCTACCACTAATCCTATCAAAGCCCGTAAAAACCGAATGCCTCATTTGGATTTGGCAGACTATTGGCTCTCTGAAGGAGATCTTGAACATACTTTTCACGCGGCTCAGGAAATAATGGGCTCACCAACTACACTTAGGCAACTTATTGACAGACTTATGGCTATGTACGCCCGAAACATCGGGTTTGAGTATATGCACATTGAAAATATGGAACAGCGTCACTGGTTGAAAAATCAAATTGAAAGCCGGGTGATGCAAGAAAATTTCGGACTCAATTTGGACAAGAAAAAAAGAATTTTAGAAAAGTTGAACGGTGCCGTTATTTTCGAAAAATTTCTCCATACGAAGTACGTCGGACAAAAGCGTTTTTCCTTAGAGGGTGGTGAAACGACCATACCCGCCTTGGACTGTATGATCACTGAGGGAGCGAGGCATGGCGTTGAAGAAGTGATCATAGGAATGGCACACCGGGGCCGCCTGAATGTGCTTGCAAATATTATGGGTAAAACCTATGAGCAGATTTTTAATGAGTTTGAAGGCACCGCTGTTCCAGACCTTAGCTATGGAGATGGGGATGTTAAATATCATTTGGGCTATTCTTCCATCATTAAAACAAATGAGGACAGAGAGGTGCACCTTAAACTAGTTCCCAATCCGTCGCATTTGGAATCGGTAAATCCAGTGGTAGAAGGATTTGCCCGCGCCAAGGCAGACATACTGTACAATAGTGATTTTAATAAAATATTGCCTATTTTGATCCATGGAGATGCTGCAGTAGCAGGGCAAGGAGTGGTATATGAAACAGCGCAAATGTCGCGTCTAAAAGGATATTACACCGGCGGTACGGTGCATTTTGTCATTAATAACCAAATTGGTTTTACGACCGATTTTGATGATGCGCGTACCTCCACCTACAGCACCGGACTTGCCAACACCATTCAGGCTCCGGTTTTTCATGTGAATGGAGATGATCCAGAATCCGTCATTTTTGCTACCGAGTTAGCAATAGAATTTCGTCAGAAATTTAACGTGGATGTATTCATAGACATGGTTTGCTATCGCAGGCATGGGCACAATGAGGGTGATGATCCTAAATTTACCCAACCTGAGATGTACAATATCATCTCAAAACACCCTAATCCAAGAGAAATATACGTCAACAGCCTTATTTCAAGAGGCAGCATCGAACGCAATCTTGGACAGGAATTGGAAAAGTCCTTTTGGGATGATTTGCAGGCCAGACTGGACTTGGTCAAGCAAAAACCGTTGAGATACGAATATCAGGAGCCGGAAATCTCATGGAAATCCCTCAAAAAAACAAATACTGCTGAGGATTTTGAGCATTCTCCAAATACGGGTATTGATGCGAAACAACTTGACCACATCTTAAAACATTTATGTGAGATTCCGGAAGGATTCGAGCCCCTTAGCAAAGTAAACCGACTTCGCCAGGGCATGATTAAATCAATAGAAAATGATCAAATAGATTGGGGATTGGCTGAATTAAGTGCTTATGGTTCCATTTTATTGGAAAATAAACACGTTAGAATCAGTGGTCAAGATGTCAAAAGGGGTACTTTTTCTCATAGACACGCCATATATCGCGATGCAAATAATTATGAAGAGTACAACCGCTTAAATGCTATTCAGCCAGAGCAAGGTAACTTCAGGATTTATAATTCCCTGTTGTCCGAATTTGCGGTATTAGGCTTTGAATATGGTTATTCCATGGCCTCACCGGACAATCTGGTTATCTGGGAGGCGCAGTTTGGCGACTTTTATAACGGCGCGCAGGTCATCGTAGACCAATACATAAGCGCTGGGCAGAGCAAATGGCAGCGCATGAGCGGTCTTGTCATGCTGCTGCCCCACGGGTTTGAAGGTCAGGGACCCGAACACTCCAGCGCACGTCTGGAGCGTTTCCTACAGTTATGTGCAGAGTATAATATGATAGTGATCAATCCATCCACCCCGGCCAATCAGTTTCACGCCCTACGCCGGCAGTTGGCTTGGTCATTTCGCAAGCCGCTTATTGTGATGTCGCCCAAGTCATTGCTGAGACTGCCGGCATGCGTGTCCTCGCGAGCCGAGATGACCGGGGATACCCGCTTCCAGGAAGTAATTGCAGATTCGGACATCCAATCCAAAGATGTCAAAAAAATCAAACGGGTAATCTTCTGTTCAGGCAAAGTGTATTACAGCCTGGATGAGTACCGCAAACAATCGGATATCAAAGATACCGCCATTGTGCGTGTAGAGCAATTGTATCCATTCCCGGAAAAGCAGGTGGATGTAATTTTGAAGCAATTCGAAAACGCCACACCGCTATGGGTACAGGAAGAGCCTCGCAATATGGGCGCCTGGCCTTATCTTGCGGCAAACTACGGCCAATATTTCCGGCAGGTGGTATCGCGCAAGGCAAGTGCTTCGCC
Organism: uncultured Saprospiraceae bacterium; assembly: GCA_964449535.1. Classification (GTDB taxonomy): domain Bacteria; phylum Bacteroidota; class Bacteroidia; order Chitinophagales; family Saprospiraceae; genus SLDF01. Next base: position 1,776 of record CAYUZA010000003.1, on the reverse strand, counting down.
GGCTACCGGGTTCAAGAAAGTACACGATGCTCAGGAAGAAGCGATGCTGAAAGAAGCCTTTGGAAAATAATCAACAGACAGAAACTTCCTAGCGGGCTTTGAAGAGATTTATGCTGATGGTAGCCAACTCACTATCCGGATACCGGTGAAAGTGTTCCAGAACCAGATGCAGGCCAGCTTTGGCAGCTACTTTGTGCAAGACGTCTATTTCCACAATATACTGGTCTGAAAACCCGTGTGTGCCATCGTAAGCAGTCACAGCGGTTCGTCCGGGGTGTGCAGCAGCCAGGGCAGGATCTATGGTATGCAGTTCTATGATGAGCAGTCCAAAGCGCCCCACATACGGCGCCCAGCGCTGTAGATGTTCCAGCAGGTTTTTTTCGAGATCACGGGCTAGCAGGCGGCGGCCCTGATAGGAGTAGGCCCCCGTTGAGCTGCTTTCATCATCCGGTTGTGATGCGGTGGGTTCGGTCCAGATGCGATTGTGGTCCAGAAAGGTCCGCACATTGAGCAGCTCATCCAGGGAAATTCCGTAATTATCTTTCAGATCGCGGGCCAGCAGGTCGGGCCTGCCAATATCGCCCCAGATAACCTTTGCCCACACATCGGCCTGGATCAGGTTGGCACGGGTCACCTTCAGCGCCGCCTCGTTGTAATCCGCCCCTACCAGAAAGAGGGGATATTCTTCCAGCATTTTGCCGCGCAGGGTGCGCTGTTCGATCACATCGAAAATATGGGCGATAAAAGCCCCATTACCACAACCCATGTCCAGAATGCCCCTGGGCTGATCCTGGATAGGCTTGTTGAACAGGTCGATGATGATATCGTCTACCTGTTTGAAGTACGCAGAGTGGGCGCCACCGCTGCCCCAAACATTCATTTCGCGGTCTACGTGCAGCTCCGGGCCCAGATATCCCACCGGCCGGAGGCATGTTGGATCGCCAAACAACAGGTTATTTATGCGTCGGAACATCGGCAGATATGAGACCGTGACCCCGTAAGCGCTGGCCCGCTGGGCAAAGAAAAGTCCTTTCCCCGTGAACCGGTAGTGATCGTTTTGGGTAGTAAACCAGCCCATCCAGGTGAAGATGTCCAGCAACTCGGCAAATGATACCGCGTCCTTGTGAAACTCATCCGGACTGAAAGAGGCCTCCATGAAATATTTGTGAAACATGCCGCTCATACCCAGGCGCACCGTGGAGGGTCCTACCAGATAGCCTTCGATATGTTTGAACATCTGCCAGGATACACCGGTCTCATCGGAAATGTCCCAACCAAAGTGAGTCTGATATTGGGTGAAAAGCCTTTTCATCACTTCAAAGGGTTCGCGCTCGAAACGCCGCTCGTGAAAATGCCCGGACACCTCCAGCAGCTCTACGGCATGGGCATACGCAGGCATAAGGGCGAGCGCCTCCTTCAGCCTGGGAGTAGCCCGGTACAGAAAATCAGCTTCTCCCGGCTGAATGTCCATGATCAGCCAGCCCTGGGAAGCCATCAGGTGGAGGGCAACATGTAGATATCCTTCATTAGCCTCAAATGCCCGGGTTAGGTCTCTTAAAGACTTTTCACCCGCTTCTGCTATCGACTGTAGAACGCCTTTTTTATAGAGTGACCAGGCCACGGGCACTACGACCAGTCCATCCAGGTGGCGAAATAAATCACTTCTGTATTGTCTCTTCTCCAGTTTTGTCAGCATAGATTTCGGCTTTGAACACATTGACTCTACCAATGTTTGAGCCTCTTACCGGATATAAAGAGCCTGTAGGAGGCTAATCG